>NZ_JAKUFX010000140.1:0-14776 GCF_022663635.1 Bacillus cereus group sp. BfR-BA-01356
ATCCATTGCCACGCTTCACGGATTATATTAGTAATCCAATCCCACGCTGTACTAGTTGCACTTGTGATCATATTCCATAATTCTGTAATAGTATTAACCAATATATCTCTATATTCTGTAAATGTAGAAGAAATGGCGTTCCATGCTTCTTCAATATAAGGCTTTATCCATTCCCAAAATTGATTAACTGGTTCTTTTATTAATTCCCACCCTAAAATGAAAGCTGTTAATAACAATCGTAACGGGAATGTAATTATATTAAACAGAATATCCCAAGCTGTTTGTGCAACTTCTTTCAGACCTTCCCAAAATGAAGAAAAACCAGATTTAATAGATTCCCAAGCCTCATTACAAACTTGCTTACATGAATCCCAAGTACTAGAGAACCAATCAATCGTAGCTGTCCACATGTCATTTGCTATGTTGCCGACTTCAGACCAAAAATTATTCCATGTGCTTTTAAAATCTTCCCATTGTTGGGCAAACCACTGTCCTATTGCGTCCCATGCCATTTGTATAGATTGAGATATATTATCCCAACCTTTTGAGCATGCATCCGATACTTCTGTCCACAGTTGCGACATCCAATTCGTAAACTGACTCCATTTCTCTTTTAACCAATCAGTGATACCTCCCCAGTTATTGAATATAGCTATTACAGCAACTACGATCGCGATTATCGCAGCTATAGCTGCTACAACTGCCGCGATCGGTGCTCCTACAAATGCTGCTATTGTTGTTATGACTATCCCTATAACTTCAGCTATGCCACTAATCCAACCTATTAAAGTACCGATAAAACCGATCACAGATCCTATGGCGGTTATTATCGTCCCTATGGCGGATATCACTGCACCTATAACTATTAATATAGGACCTAACGCTGCAGCAAGTGCCGCTATGATTACAATCGTTTTCTTAGTTTCTGGATCAAGCTTAGAAATCCAATTCATCAGTTCTTTTAATTTTTCGACAACTGGCATTAACGCCGGCAATATTTCTGTACCAAATTGAACAGCTAGAGTGTGCATTGTTTGTTGTAATTCTTTGAATTTGTTCTCAGGAGTATCTTGCATCTGTTCAGATAAATGTTTAACTTCACCAGTAGCCTTGTTAGCATCATCAGCCATCTTTTGTAGCTTTTCTCCGCCACTATGAACAAGTATTTGCCACGACGCTAAATGTTCTTTACCGAATATTGTTGCTAAAGCCGCGTTCTGCTGTTCTTGTGTGTAGTCCTTCATACCATCATGCATTTCGTTTAAAATCTGTGGCATTTGTTTCATATTTCCATTAGAATCAAAAACTTCTAATCCCATCTTTTTCATTGCTTTAGACATCGCTTTAGTTGGCTTAGTTAAGTTAACAAAACCAGATTTTAAAGCCCGTGCCGCAACGGACGCTTCAACACCGTTTGATTGTAGTAAACCGACTGCTGAAGCTGTAACTTGTAAAGGTTGTCCAGCTGCAGCAGCAGTCGGACCAATGATAGACATTGACTCAGTTAATGAATGAACACTAGCTTTTGTATGATTCGCTGTATAAGCGAATACATCAGCCATTTTATTGATACCGTCAATATTGTGTTTAGCATCATTAGTTTTTTGCCCTGTCGCTTCAAATGCAGAACCTAATCCATCCACAGTTTTCGATAAGTCTTCATTGGCTCCTCGTGCAGTATGAAGGGAGACAGTCATGATTTGCATTGCTTCTTCCGCTGTATATCCATCCTTAACTAACACAAGTAAACCTTCATTGATCTTTTCGGTACTAACACCAAACTTTTGAGAGTTAGCAAGAGAACTATCCCACATTCTGCCCATAACTTCATTAACTTGTTGTGACGTCAACCCTGTTGCGTTTACCTCTTTTCGAATATCAGCCATTTCATGTTGAAATTTCGATGCTTCTTTTGCAGCGTAACCCATGGCGCCAGCTACAGGAGTTGTAACTTTCATCGTCATGTCTTTCCCTACGTCAGAAACACTCTTCCCAACTTCTTTAACTTTATTGCCGAATTCCTGGACGTGCGATTTAGCAGTTTTAAATCCGTCTCCAACTCTTCTTTCTAGAGCTTGCGTTTCTCTGCCTAGTTCAATTTCGGCTTGTCGCGCTCTATTTAATTCGGTTTCTAACCTTTTAACTTCTTCTGAACCTGCTCCGAATGCAGTTTTTGCATTACTTAATTGTTGCGCTAAATTTCGAGACTGTTCACCAGCGTTTTGTTGAGCTTGTTTCAAATAGTCATATTGTAATTTAGCTTTAGATGTCTCAGAAGCATTGCTTTTCAACGATGCAGCTTGAAGATCATAAGCAGATTTTAACTTCGTAGCTTCAGATTGCAATGATGCTTGCGATTGTTTTAGCCCTTCTAATGCTTGTTTTGACTTTCCAACTTCACTATTTCGTAATGCTTCAGCTTGTTGAGCTTGTTTTAATGATTCGGTAGTTGTTTTTATTTTATTAGAAAGTTCTGCTTCAGCAATTTGTGCACGTTTTAATTCAACCTCTGCCTTTTGTGTTTCTATAGCATTGTCTCCCCACACTTTTTTTGTGCGTTCGAGTTGATCGGCAGTTTCTTTCGTCTTTTGTTTAGCTAGTTCATATTGTTTTTCTAAACTTGATAATGAAGTTCCTAATTTCTCCGTACTCGTTCCAGTTAACTTCATTTCTGTCTGCATTAATTTTAAATCTTGCTTTAACGCTTTATTAGCCGTATTCATTTGCTCTATCTTATTTTTATATTCGGCGGTATCAGCCTTAAATTTAATTATAGTTTCTTTAGAAGGAGTAGCCATTTATTTTCCACTCTCCTTTTCCTGGATATAGGCTTTCCACCCTTCGTAAGCACTTTTGTTTTCTGCTATTCTTTGAACATCCCTTAAAGGTAAATTCCAAAAGTCGTGTTCTGATATTTCAAAAATAAATACGTATAGACTGTATAAATCCACAACGAATTCAATTTCGAATTTAGGAAGTTTTAAGCCTTTTTTCCGGCTTTTTGTTGGAAACCTTTTGCCATGTTGTTTTTAGCTTCTTTTTTCATAACCGCACCGAAATAATCGAACGCTTCTGACATATCAACTTCATACACTTCCATGAATGCTTCGAATTCCATGTATTCAGTAGGATTCGCTTGACGATAAGCCGCATAAACAATACGGAACGTATCTAATAAATCAATGTTCTGAATTCCACCAGCATTTAATAAAGTACTTAAAAATCCTTTATCGATAATGCCTTCTTTTTCTAATTTGAATAACGTTAAAGCTGTTAAGTTAGGATTTGCTTTCACTACTTCACCAGTTGATAACGTAATTTCTTTTGTCATGTAATATCTCTCCCTATTATCAAAATTAAAAGGCACTCATAAAGAGCGCCCTTTTAACAATTTATTTTGTTTGTGCTGTCTTTCGTAATTTAGCAGGATTAAATTTTGTCATCCATTCTTTTGCAATATCTTCTGCTAACTCAATACCTTCATAGTAGAATTCATTAAATTCATCTGGTAATGCTGTAATTTCTAATTCTACTTCTGCTAATTCTTCAGCTCCGTTTTCCACACTCTTGATGAAACCTGTTGCACTTGAACAATTAGGGAATGCAATTAATCGCGTGTTTTCTTCGAATGTATCAAACTCTTCAGCCACAAACGAGAAATCTTTTCCTAAACTGTTAGTGCCGTATGAATATACACCATCAATAAGACCTTTGTTTGTAATACCAAAAATTTCACGGATTACTTTTAATTGCATATGACCACTAATTTTAATATTCATTTGCGTTGGTTTTGATTTTTTCTTTTGCGTAACGCCACCACAAATTTTTGCCTTTGATTTAATTTCCGTTTCTGCATCTAACTTACCGATACATCCAAAAGGCTCTGTTACCTGTTCCCCTTTAAAAAGTACACTTGCGTTTTTTATCTCGACCGCATCAAATACATCAACTGTAACTGGCATATTATTGCCCTCCTAATGTTTTATTTATTTGTTCTATTAAGGATTTATTTAATTCCTCAATAGAGTAATTTACCTTTTGCTCAACACCACGCTCCATGAACTTTTGTGGCATTTTCTTTTTACTTGTGCCTACTCCCAAGTCAGGAAAGACCAAATATCTATATTTCGGTTTTGGTTTTAATGTTAATGTTAAATTCTCTTTGGTGTCGTCTTTAATAGATTTATATAGTTTTGCATGGGCTTTCTTTCTATTCGATATAGGTATTAAACCAAGAACAGATTTTTTCATTACTGGTGCAATTTTAGACTTTAAATCTTCGTTTATGATCGTTTCAGCAACGTTTGGCAATCGCTCAATATTCCTTTGCAAACTGTCAAATTGAGAAGAGTCAATACTAAAGTTAGCAGACATGTTTTACATTCCTTGTAAGTTCGAAAGTTAATACATCCACAAAAAACTCTGTATCTTTCTTTCGCATCTTATCTTTAAATGATTTATTGCATGTATGGCCCGTTTTCCCTAAAGAATTCATGAACTGTACTTGTAATACATCTAAGTCCTCTCGATTTTCCGAAAAGTAATAAACTGTTACACCTTGCGTGAATGTATTAGCGCCTGTTCGCTCGAATCCAGCAGTTTCAAAAACAACGTGGTTAATACTCGAAAGATTTGTTTCATCTTCCTGCACGGCATCTTGGTACACCTCAGCGCTACCAAAAAACGTTTCTAAATGTTTTACAAGTTTACTATTAAATTTTTCAATTAGCTCATTCATTGTCATTTAGACCACCTACCTTTTGCAGATATAGGAATAAGCTGTTTTTAAATCTATCCGTTTTGATAATGCTATAAGAAACACCACGCAAAACAATTGTTAATTTATCAATATCATCACGTTTGAATACCGGCGCGAATAGAGTTTCTATTTTGATATCTATCTTTTCGCCGATGCTTTCAGCGAATTGTATATCAACCTCACGAAAAGACTTTTCCGAAAATCGAAGTTTCATAACTTCAACAACGTCGTGTCCGATTACTTTTTTGTTAGCATTACGTTTTGTTTTTGATTCCATAACACTTATAAAACCGTCGTTATAGGTTTTTCGATGCTGTTTCATCGGCATTTTCTTTGTTCCTTTCGTTTATCGCTGCATGTAAGATTAATCTTGAAAGAGGTTGTCTATAATTGTCCTCAAATTCATCTAATGCATTGTTGTAATCATAACGAACTCTATTAACAACTAACTCCCTGGCTGCAAAATTGACCTCTAGATCTAATTCAACACCTGTTAAATCATTAATAAAGTAAACGGAACGATCTATTAGCTTTATGATGTCCTTGTCTTCTTCGTCCCAGGTGATTGCTAACGCGTGTTTTGCTTCTTCAAGCAAATTTAAAGACGGCCCTTCAGCCGCCTGTGATTGATTGCTATTCATAAAGGATCACACCTTATTTTGCTTTAGCTGCTTTTGTTTCTGGTTCTGGTGTAGCAACATCGCAACATCCAGTAGGTTCTTTCATATTTTCAATGCTATAAACTAAGAATGAGTCGTTTTGATCGGCACGGCCATTAGCGTACATTTTAGCGATGTATAAATCTTCATCTTCGATAGCACGTGTTTGATCATAAACATCTAAACGTTGCGCACCGCCTAATCCAAGGAAGTAATCTTTAGCCATACCAGCGACTAACTTACCTTTTGGAACAGCATTTGACTTAACGATTTTTCCTGGAATCGGAAGAACGTTATACGCATATGTTCCATCAGCGTTTGGTCGAGTCGTGTAACCGTAAACTTTAGCCCAGTAATCAACAGGGTTAACGACTAACATTACGTTATCCGGATTACGTTTACCATCACGAGTAAGCGAAGCCATGATATTCCCTAAAGTGTAAGGAGAAAGATTTTCAAGGCTTCCAGTTACAGCTTTATCAGCGTGTACGCCACCAGAAACAGTATCAAGATCTTTCATCATACCGATTGGTTGGTCTTTACCAGTACCAGCGACGATAGCTAGTTCTAAAGCAATTTTTAAAGATTCAACTAATACGGTACGAACATAACGATCTAACCAAACCGGACCAAGATCAAGCATTGCTTTACATACTGGCATGAATGCTGATAATTTGTATTGCTCGATTTTAATCGTTTCAAAACCTTCATCTAAGAGTTCTTTATGAGCTGCACATAATTTTCCCCAGAACGCTGTTTGAATATCACCCTTTTTAAGAATCCATTCTGTTAGAGCACCAACGTTAACAAAGTTGATTTGTGATAATAATTCATGATTTTGAACTAAGTCTTCGAATACTCGTTCGATAACCGTTGGCGGTACTAATGCTTCAGTACCAGCAAATGAGTTACCTGCGATTACTTGATTGTAGTATTTTGTTTCTTGGCTAGTTAAAACACGTCCACCGCGCGCAGCTAGGATAGCTTGGTCACTAGATTGTACAGAAGCTTGTTGTAAAATTTCATTTTGAATACCTTCAGCAAATTGAATTAATGCGTTATCTACTTGTTCCGGCGTACCAGAAGCTAATACCTCGCTTAATTGTTGACGATTTTCAATTTTTGATTCTAAGTCTTTACCCATTGTAAAGTACCTCCCATTATTTAATAGATTGTAATAAAGCTGCCATGAAACCAGCTGCTTTTTCAGCATTAACGATACGCTTGTCAGCTTCATTTGAGATAGCTGCTTCTGGTTCGGTTTCTTCCGGTTCTTCAATAACGTCTTCTTCGCCTTCCACACTGATATCTACTGAATCTACAATTTCGTCACAGAAACCATAAGATTTAGCTGTTTCAGCTGTCATGTAAGTTTCGTTGTCTAATAGTTCTTCCAATTCAAAGAATTCACCATTAAAACGATTTTTATATGACTGAATTAAAGACGCATCAACATCTCGTAACTTTTTTGCTTGTTTTTCTAAAGAATCAGCATTTCCGAACGCGTAAGTTGCAGCGCGATGAACCATCATTGTTGTGTTAGAAGGCATGATAACTTTATCCGCTCCCATCGCGATTACGGAAGCAGCACTAGCACACAACCCATCAACAACAATCGTAATCTTCGACGAGTGATTGCGTAAATAGTTACAAATAGCAACTCCTTCAAACGCATCGCCGCCGACAGAATGAATGTGTAATTCGATTTCATCAGCATCGATATTGTCGAACATCTCACGAGTTTTCTTTGCGGTAATATCGCCCCACCAACCAGCACCAACTGTTCCATGCATATAAGCGATAATTTTTTTACTTTCGTTATCGCTATTGTTGTTCTCCATCATTAGGAATTTCGGTTGAATTTTTTCCATTTTCATCATTGTCACCCCCTTCCATAGTTCCGCTTATCCTTGCTCTCTCATAGTTCTTAGTGACATAACGTTCATCAGCCCAATCTTCTTTTATTTGTTCTTTTCCTAATCGTTCTAATACATCGTTTATGCTCATGCCACCGACTGCGAATAGCTTGTCAACCGCATTAGCAAACTTAGTAAGATCGAACAATTTGAAGTTGTCCATGTTGAATCTAATGTACGTTTTACTTAAAAATTGATTTCTAGAGAACATTTTTTTGTTATATTCGTTAGCAATCATTTCTCCTATCGGTCTTACTGCGAATACGATAAAGTTATCTAAATCGCCAGTAGGATTAGCAGTAGTTGAAATACCACCCTCGCTTATTCCACTTAGTAATGAAGGAGGAATGTGGAAAGCAGTAGCAACGAAATCTAACATATCTTTTGCAAGGTTTTTGATGTCCCTCGTATCTAAATTACGTGGATCTTTACTTTGGTCTTCCATTGTTACGTTTTCAGGCAAGAACATAATTGCTGCTAACTTTTCAAGATTCATATAATCTTTAGCTTTCTCTTCAAAAAGCTCTTTCGCGGCTTTTCCACTTTCATCAGTTAACGAATTCATGAAACGGCCTTTGAACAAATAACGTATTCTTCCATTACCTTTGTAATCTGACATCGCTTTAGCAAGCAGTAATCCATACGAGTTATAAAGACTGTCAATAACACTGTTTATCGACTCTTCAGAAAGCTTCAAATATAGAACGTCTTGTTCTCTATATTCCTTCGTTAAAAGGTGATTGTTGATCGAAACACTTTTATAAACATACTCATTAAAACCATTCGTAGTTTCACGATGAAACGATTCAGCTACCCACAGTTCTTCACCTATAGGTAAAATTAACGCTTCATTTTCGTAAATTAGCTGATGGACAACCTTACACCAAAACTCATGAGCATTTTCATTCTTATTTGGAGCTACATTTAATTGGTAGTAGTTCAAACTTCTTTTTAATTTACCGCTTCGATAAGATTCGAAATCACAAGCTACTAAACTACGAGCAATTAAATCAATCGCAGCGCTAACGTACAATTTTTTGTAAGCAATTTCGGCTTTAAGTTTCATTACGATACAATCAACATCTGGAGTTGTTCCATTATCACCTTTACCTAAAAAGGTTTTTAAAACATTACGAATCCCCATTTTTTCACCCCCTTTCTCAGAATGACCATACTTGCATATCGTTTAAATCGACTGCATAGTCTTCTAGATCACCGTCGAAATTGAGAGCGTGTGTGAACGCAAAAAAACCGTCAGTTTTTCTTTTGACAGGGTCGATTTTTTTATATTCTTTTGAGCCGTTTCCTAGTTCATCCACATAAATATTCCCACAATACCAACGCATAACAGGATCATCATGGAAAACGATATTATGATTGATAAATAAATGTTGAATGAGAGGGTCTAACATTGCATGGACATACTGACCACGACGCACTATCTCAACTCTTTCGTTAAAACCAGCTTCTTCTAATAAAGGTTTCAAGACTACAGAACGGAATTTATCAATCGCGATACGCTTAATGTCGTATGTTTTCGCTTTTTCTAAAAACCAATTAATAACACGTTTCGGCTCGATTTCTTTATCGTAGACGATGGTGAAGAGTCCTTTTTCCACACCAATATCAATAATATCTTGATTAATATCCTGCATTTTCAACGCCTGATGCCATATAAAAGTGTGGTGAATCCAATAGCGTTTACCTTGGCACTTGAATAGCAAACCGACGCTGCAGAAGTCGCGTAATTCTGCGTAATCCACACCACCAATACATTCATATTTGTGTAAATCATCAGGTAAAGGCTGATCTGTTGCAAGAATATCCTCATAAGTAGCAATCTTATGTTGGAATAACTGCTTCGGAATGTTCATCCGTTTTGTCATGAATTCAACATGCATTGGAATAGACGTTTGACAGTCCGCCCATTCTTCTTTCATTGTTTCAAATAATTCCATGTTATCTCGAATAGAAGGATTGGCTTTTTCCCAGTTTGCAATGTCTTCCGCTTCTTCTTCAGAATCTAATTTGCAGATGAAGGGGAAAAGTTTACTGTTTTCGACTTCACCTTCTAAAACGAGACGACTTTTCTCTTTGAAATCATCAAGTACGCCGCCACGCACATATCCGTCAGTAGTTAAATAGAATGTTCTACCATCCTTAACTTTACCTAACGCAGAACGGAATACTTTAATTGATGAATAATCTTCATATTCATGAATTTCATCAAACCAAACAGATCCAGGTCGTAAACCATCTTTTGTACGAGCGTTTGATGTATTGTATTGAATTTGTGATTTTGTTCTTTTATGTTGTATCAATACTTTTGATTTATAAAATACTTTTTTTAATTTCTTCTCGTTTTCTGGATCTTCTAAAACATTTTTAACATCTTCAAACGTTCTCTTTGCTTGCTTTTCAGATGTTGCAACCCATTCGATATCATAGTTTCTAATATCAAATTGTTTAGACATCATATAAAAGTTAAGATAACCAGCATAAGCGTTCTTACCACCGCCACGCCCCATTAGTATTAATATTTGATTCCATACTAAACGCTTAGAATCTTTATACCTAACACCAAATACACATGCATTTACGAATTTTTGCCACGAGAATAACTCAAAAGGAAAGTAAGGTTTCGGAACTTCAACGCTCTCTTCAATTGATTTTTCATCAATATAGACATTGGGACCATTTAAAGTTCTTCTAACTAATTCGATTAATTGTTTTTGCTCTTTACATGCTCTTATTGTCCCCTTCTCTACTTGTTCTATATATTCATCAATATACGGATGATAATTATAAGTCCACGTCATCATCATCCTCCTCTTCAACAACAACTTTTAAATTTAATTCATTTAAAATCTTTAACATTTGAGTGTTTGTTTTATTTAACTCATTAATGCTATCGTTCTTTTTTAGAAATCCATTAGCTCCTAAAACTGAAACGCCGCGATCTTTTACATCAGTTATCAATCTGTTTTTTATATCCCAAAGTGACATGTAATCTTCTACTAAATCCATAAAATGTGCGTGTATGATACTGTTTGTGCCAAGTTGTTCGTATAAATCATCTCTTATTTTATTCCTAAGCGTTTTTTCTCTGTTTTTTTGAAGTTTTGCAACCTTTTCCGAAACATTTTTTAGACCTTTTTCATTTATCATGTCTTCCCAATAACGGCTGCGCCATGATTTAACAGTGCTAACAGATACGTCATATTTATTCGCGATATCCTTGTATTTAACGCCTTCTAAGAAATCTTTGAATGCTAATTTATATTTACTTTGTTTTCCACTCACAATATCATCACCCCGCTTTTTCATTGGATTTTTTCGAAGATTCATTTTAAAAATGACACTTGTAAAAACGAAAATAATCATGTATAGTTTTACTTAGAAGGAAACAGTGGCAATGGTCCACTGATCCACTGATCACAAATACATATTGAAAATTTTTATCATCCCAAAGAAGGGATGGTATTTTTTTTGCCTTTTTTCTGTTTCCACGCGCGTAACGCGAAAATAAAAAGAGAAATCTCCCCCTCGCGTTGCCTGGTCCCCCAACAATTTAATCTCTAAAAAAAGAGTGGGGGGTGTTACACGTGTGTGAAGCGAAAAATTTTTACTTTAAATTTATTTATTTAATCGCTAAACCGAAGAATAACTCAGCGTATTCGATAACTGTTTCAGCTTCTTCTCTTGTTAGGTTTAAGTATATCTCTAACCAATGATCTCTTAGGTTCGCTTTAACCTTCTCTAATGATAGCTTCTCGCATGCTTTAGGCTTGTGTATGTGTCGTATCTGTTTGTATGTTGTGTAGATATCCTTTTGGAATCGTTTGTATATAGCAGCATGTAGATTACTGTAATCAGAATCATTAGCTTTAATGATGTTATCAATCATTTCTAATTCATACGTGTTACCTTGTATCGTTAGGCTATCCACACTATCACCATCTCTCCTCATCTACTATCGTGCAGCGCTTCTTCACTATGTTCTTCTCTTTGCCATGTTCTTTGTTATGGCATTGAATACATAACGTTTCTAGATTGCTTAATGTATAGGCAAGTTCAGGAGAATCCCTCAACTCCTTTTTGTGATGGACGTTCCTACCCTTGCTATACTTACCTTTACGCTTGCACTCCTGGCATTCATTGTTGTCTCTCTCTAATGCCTTAATCCTAATGTTCCTTCTCCAATATGGATGCTTATAGAACTTAATGATATTATCTTGCTCATATAGTTTATTAATCTCTTGTATTGTTAGAGGTTTCATAAACTATCCTCACCTCCAAAATGCCCGAAAGAATGCGAAACCAATATAAGTAAAAAACAATATAACTATTCCACTTGGTACTCCAATTAACCAGAGCAACCATTCAGGAATTGTAAACTCAATATTCATTCCCTCACTCCTTATCTTTATAAAGAAGTTGCATATGCTTTCGCTCTCTCAAGCATCGTTTCATGAACTTTTTTAGCTAACTTTTCCGCATCGACTTCACGAGTTTTTTTCAATAATTCTTCAATACCTTCTGTTAATAAGTACTGTTCCATTTCCTTTGACAAAACAATATCCGAAGGAAGTCCATTTGTTTTTATAGCATCGATTAAAAACTCGTCCACTACATCATTTTTTTCAAGACTAAAATTTCCTAACATCAAATTAATTTCATGTCGTTTATCTTTTATTAAATGTGCGAGTTGTTTAAGTTCTTTATAGATCTCTTTCTTTTTATTGTTAATAATGGTTTGTTCAATCGTTCCTAATTTCTCTTCTTTCTTTTCTAATGGCGCAAATGGCATCGGTCTTGTTGGTCCTCCACATCTAACACATTTCAATCCGTCAACATGTTTAGAAACAACAACAGTTCTACAATCCTTATCCATACATTCAACCATATCTTTAAATTTCATCATCCGTCCTCCTCCAAAATAAAAAGCACCCGAATGGATGCTTTAAGATTAATTATTTGTTTACAATTAAATTACGGTAAATGAAGTTTTATTCTTCTTTCAGCTAACAACCACGACAGACACTATCGGCAAACTTATCAGGTTTCCCTCATTCCATTTACCTAGGATGTTGTTAGCTCAGAGAAGAGCAAAAGCCCTCCTTATTAACGGTAACATTCAATCAGTACCATCTGCTGGTTTCGGATTTTATGTGCCGTCATTATGAAGCCGTTTAGAAATTTAGAAACAACATAGCGAGTTGTGTTTTCCGCCACTTCTCACAATACAAGTATAACACGATATTTCCAAAACAACCGGCACATTTCCTGCCAAAAAGCGGTCAAGACTCTGCCAACTTTTTTATATTTTAAATTTTTCAACCTCATCTGTTAATACCACTGGTACACCAAAGATGCTTTTTTTCATTTCCGTCATCTTCTTTTTAATAATCCATTCTGGATAATTCAATTCTTCTAAAATACTTCTAAAATAAGTTGGATTTAGCTTTAACATATTAGGATTCCTTCCAGTATTCCTTTTATATCTAATTATTACTTCTAATAGCTCTTCATTTAACATGAACCACAATTACCTCCTCCTTACATTTTATATTTATGTATATACACCATGCAATTCCTTGATACCGCCACTTACCCATATCTTGTATTGTGTGTAACTGAACCCTTCGCCAAATCCCTTGCTATCATTGATTTCATTCTACTTTCTCTTTTGAGTTACACAGTACGAAATTTATGAGTAACTGTATAGATTTAAAAAGAAAAAGCAATGCTTAGATTTTAAATCTAGTCATTGCTTTATCCATTGCATCTTGGTTTACACCTATATAACGTAACGTGACCTTCTCTGACGAGTGATTGAATATCTCCATAAGTAATGCTATGTTTTTTGTTTGCATGTACATATGGTACCCGTATGTCTTTCTCAACGTATGCGTTCCTATTTCATCTAATCCAAACTCTGCCGCTGCTCCACTTAATATCTTATATGCCATGCTACGACCAATTGGACGATTCCTACCTTGTCTACTTTGTAATAAATACTCATTGTCTTCTCTTTCTTCAATAAACCATTTCAGTTCTCTTTTCAATGCTGCAGTAATTTGTATTCGTTTCTGTTTCCCAGTTTTCTTTTCTCTCATAGATATATGACTACCTTTAACATCTCCTACCTTCAATTTCAAAATGTCCGAGATTCTCAGACCTGTATTGATTCCCATAATGAAGAGAATGTAATTACGTAAGCTCTTTTCTTTAAAATACTCTTTTAGCTGCTGTATTTCTTCTGGATCACGTATCGGCTGAACAAAATTCATTATTCATTACCTCCAGTCTCTTCTGTCTCGTAAACTTCTAATCCAAGTGCAAAAGCAAGCTTATAAAACGCTTTAGACTTCCAACGTCGATAAGTACGCTCTGACATCCCTATTTCGTTATAAACCATGTAATCACATACGTCCTCTTCTTCTAAATAACGTTTATAAATAATATCTCTTTGAATGCTTCCTGCACGTCCGTTCCCTAATCGATTTAGAAACTGATCAATACGTACTGACATTCTTTCCAGCCATTCTTCTCGTTTACTTTGTTGGATATTTGCTATAGCAACATCTTCTAACGGCTTACCAACTGTATGTGTAGGACCGTGCTCGCGTATTTCATAAGAAGGAGTGACTTTCATTTCTTTACGCATCATCCCAAATTGTCTATGTATACGTACGCTTTCCAACACACCTTCTAATTCCTCTTGTGTTGCTGTTCTATCAATTTTTGGTAAGAAAGATAATTGTTTAGTCATGTAAGACCACTCCTTTTTATTTTTAAATTACTTTTGTCTTAATGCTCCGCGTCTTCGTTCATAACAAGGTCTATGCATCCCCATTAAATCTTCAATTTCACGGGTACTTAATTTCTCTTTTGGTTTTTTCTTGTTTTTCTTCTTCCCTTGCTTGGATTTCTTTTTCCATTCACGTAATTGATCCTTTAACCCCTTCATTTCCCCATCTCCCTTTTCAAAATAAAAAGGACACCTATTCGTAAAACAGCCATAATTGCTGCTTTAATGAATTGGTGTCCTCTAGTTTTCTAGCCGGACTGTATTCTGTTTGCGTTCACTTTAAAATACCAGCTTGTACAAAGATGTTTCTCCAAGCTTTATTCACTTGATACTTCTCCACTTCTTTTGTGCGACGAGCAATTGCTTTTCTAATTTTTCTTTTCTTCAAAGCTTTCATTTTGCTAACCTCGCTTTCTATACTTTTCAACTATTTCTCTATACAATGGATTAAACTTGAACATCCCTACGCAACAAAACGCTGCTACAACTATTGAAGATGGTCTTACTTCTTGTCCAGTTATGATATTAAGCATGATCATAGTTAATAACCCCAACGTCACTGCGATTTGAAATGCATATATCTTATCCATGTATTCACCTCACTTTCTATTAAAAGGATTATTTTGTT
>NZ_JAKUFX010000141.1:0-14694 GCF_022663635.1 Bacillus cereus group sp. BfR-BA-01356
ATCGGTCGGGTAATTTTTATTCCACTTCGTTCCATAATAATTACAAATCTCACTTTGTTCGATTAACCCCAAAACTTTTTATGAGTCGGGAAATATTTTTGAAGTATAATTCCTGTGTGACTTGTCACACTTTCCCTCAAATGTTAAAAATGACATATTGTGTTGTTTTTTAATTGAAAATGTTTTAAAATTAATTTATGTAATTTATTACAAAATGGAAGGAAGTTTTAAGTTTGAAAAAACTCACAACTATAACGGTTGATACTCGAGCTAAAAAAAGATTTGATAGAGTGTCACATAGGTTGGGAACAAAAAATGCAACTGAAACACTTACAAAACTAATCGATTACTTTGAAAAAGCTGATGACAAGCTATTCATTGAGTTGCATGATTTCTTTTATGAAACTATGCAAAAGAAGTACGAGGATAGTTAAGTATGGCTAAGATTTATCCTTACTCTCAATATGTCAGGAAAGTTATTTGCACAGATTGTGGATGTATAATAGAAAAAACCATTAATTACAAACCTCCAAAAAATAATTGTTTTTGGGGATGTAATGAATGCGGAAGTCAGAACACTATTGTTTCTTACAGAGAGAAAAAAAGATAAAAAGAAACATAATATGGAGTGATTTAATTTGAAGAAGAAGAAGAAGACACTTTATAAGATGATAAGAGAGTTAGGTTTTGATATTAAATTTTCTAAAAAGATTTCACAACGTAAGAACGGGGAATTCGATAAAGTACGATTAGAAGAAATGTTATTCAAATACAAAGGTGACGCCTCTTTAGTCGAAAAAGTTTTTGATGGTAATAAAAGTTTAACAAAAAAAGAAATTAATAAATTTATTAACGCAGAAAGAAGAGAGAGGAAGTTTTTTAAAGGTAGATATGCAGGTGAATTAACAAAGAAAGAAAGAGATATCTTATCAGAAACTTTACAGAAGGACGGGTTAAGTAAAGTTAAACGTATATTAAAGAATGAGACAGTAGATATATTAAGTAGGACAGAAGAGTTTAAAAGATATATAGGTAAAGGGAAGAAACCACCTAAATATATGATAAAAGATATTAAACGCATAAATAAGATCATGGGGGCAAGTCCTAACGGACAACCGGGTTTATTTGTCGTAAGGGAGATGTATATCAATGGTTTGACTGAATCACAAGCAATTGAACTTATAAGAGAGAGGCAAAGTCCAGTTGATAAAGATACCGTTTTTTATAGTTAATTAAAAAATCATAGTAAAGGGGAATAAATTATGATGAACGATACAGAAAAAACTATTTTTAATGCTATTGAAAATTTTCAAATCAAACATGGGTATAGTCCTTCTTTAACAGAATTAGAAGAAGAAACATTTTATTCTCGTAGTACTGTGAGGTATTGTATAAGAAGTTTAGAAGAAAAGGGGTATTTAGAATTAGATAGACAAGTGAGAAGAAACATCCATTTGCGTAATATGCCTGAATTGATAAAGGATGTTAAAGAAAGTATTTATGATAACAAACGGACAATAAGTGAAGATGCAATTATGGACATTTTAACTATTTTACATAATGAAATATCAAATAGTAATAGAAGAAAAAACATCATTTAGTTTTCAGACCGACCCTTCAGGTTGGTCTTTTTTATTTGTGTTTTATTGTCACAATGTGTCACAGCATACTATATATTGTGTTTCGTTTTAATATTATACACTGTATTTAGAAAGACGAAAGGAGTGTAAGAAGTGAAAATTCATGATAAAGATTTTAAAACAAGTCAAGAATTGTCCGATGCAATCTGTTGGGAATTAGCGGAATATCAAACAATAATCACTTTAGCTTTAAGTAATTGTAGTAAGGAAGAAGTTTCTAAAATATTAAAAACAGTAGAAAGAGGAGAGCGTTTCTCTAGTACTACAAAGGAATGGTTGAAACAAAATGTAGAAATGTTCCATAAACCTAAATGGGATAAAGGAGATGATTCAAATGACAGACATGCTAAAAGCAATTGAAGAAAACCCCTTTCTATTACGATTCGGGGACGGACAATTCTTCGCGCGTAAGAAAAACGAAGAAGAAGAGGAAGAGATCGAAGAGGTTGAGGAAGAGGAAGAAGAGGAAGAAGAAAAGCCGAAACCAAAACGCAAACCAAAATCAAAAAGTGAGGAGGAAGCACCAGCATGGGCACAAAAGCTGATAGACCTAGTAACACCGAAAGTGGAGGAGCAACAGGAAACGCAAAAAGTACCGGTACCACCGAAACCAAAAGTAGAGGAAGACGAGGAGCCGGAAGTGGAGGAAACGGACAAGCCGAAGAAACAGGGCTTCCTAAATTGGTTCCTGTAGACGTTCCTGGTAAAGAAGTGGAACTGTCTGAAGAGGAAAAGAAGCTAGAAGAGAAGCGCAAAAAGGACAGGGAACGAAAAGCCCGTTCGCGCGCGAATACAAAATCTTCCCCACGATCTAGCGGGAAATCAAAAGCACCGTCAATGGAAATCTTGCAATTGAAACCGATTCTAATGACAGTTAGCAAAATGGTAGAATCTCGCGAAGGGTTTGAAGTATGGGCTCTAAGTGAATCTGAAATAGATACACTATGTGAACCGATTCAAAACATGTTAGCGAAAACCGCAGCACTCGAAAAGGTTGGAGAAAATAGTGACGCGATTGCACTTGCGATTGCATGTTTCACAATCTTTATTCCGAAATTTTTAGTTTGGAATACTACACGAAAAATAAAGAAAGCGCAGGTGGTAACAAATTATGCTAGACCAAATCCAACTACCGGAACAGCCGGCAGAAACGAAACAGGAAAGACTGGAACAAGTCCTAAACCTAGTAGTGAACAGGCTACCGTTTCAAGTCAAAATTTTAGCGGGGACCTTTCTTCCCTCATTCCAGCAAGCGCTCCTCTCTGATGATTTTGAGAACAATTTTGACGAGGGTCTCGAAAAGCTGAAAGAAGTGATTGATTATGTCCAATATGGAAGCAATACCAACTGATGAACATGTATTTATAGCAGGAAAAACAGGTAGCGGGAAATCGAAACTTGCTGAGGTGTACCTTGCCGGATATGACCATGTTGTCATGTTAGATACAAAGGGACAGTCTTTGGAGCGAAGGAAAAAGGGTGAGGAACTTTGGTACGGGTTAAGAGAGGGAAAGGACTTTGTACTGGTCGAGACACTGGAAGAAGTAGCAGAAGCCCGGACAAAGAAAATTATCTATTGTCCATCGCCCGAAGAACAAAGCGAGGAACATTATGACGCACTTATGAAGTGGGTGTATGAGCGCGAAAATACAATTCTATGGATTGACGAATTGATGCAGGTTGCCCCGTCTCCTACAAAGTATCCGTTCCATTTACGCGCACTTATGACGCGCGGGCGTAGTAAGGAAGCGACGGTATGGGCATGTACACAAAGACCCGCTACAATCCCGATTGATGTGTTTAACAATTCCAGTCACTTCTTTATTTTCGATTTAAATATTCCGGCTGATCGTGACCGTATTGTAAAAGCTACAGGGTGTCCGGAGTTTTATGAAAAGCCCGGTAAGTATAACTTTTGGTATATGCGGGATAGTGATGACGAACCTGTCCGCGCCACTTTGAAACTTTGAAAGGGGGTGACAATGTGGAGGGTAAATTTGCAGGGGTCGGACTCAAAAATATTATTGTGTTATGGCTCATGTTTGTACTGTTAACAGTCATGGCGAAAGCGATTTTAACAAAACATCCGGTTCGTGGACTTAGTGAAGTTGTCCAAGCCGTATAACAAGGAGGAAAACAAAATGAGTAAACTATTTAGCCCGTCTTGGTGGGTATCTATGTTAATTAACACATTCGTGACAATGATCTTTATTTACCTAATTAAAAAAGGGTCTGAGAAATTCAATATCCCGGTTGTAAGACCGATTGCGGAGGCGGTATAACATGCACGTAGTTACTATTTATGATGGAAATATGAATCGTATTAATACACATTTCACGGGAAGTAAGCCGACTTTTCAGCAACTTGCCGATTTTAAAAATCGTTATGAAAACGCGGAGTATGTGGAATCAAATGAACGTTTTGCTGACTTTGAAATTCGTGAGGGTGAAAGAAAAGAGCGTATCGCAAATGAAGCGAAGCAAGCGGAGTTAGAACGTATTAAACAAGCCCAGCAAGGAACGCAAAAATTTTCATCAGATACAAATGGACCCGATAACGGATTACATGAAGGAGGAACAAACTAATGGCACAACAAAAAGAGCAATATTCACCGCAACAAAGAGCGATGATTTGGGCAACGTCAACACGTCAATATCAACAAACATTACCAACGCAAGTTGTCACACAAGAGGGCATGAGTATTGATTTCGCCTTACCAAAAGCAAGATTACTAACAAAAATCTATTTACATGTGAAAGCCGTAGCCACGCTAAAAAGTACGTCCGGTACAATTCAGCGTGACGCAATGAGTCCATTTGGTATCCTACGCCGTGTTGAACTCAATTTAAATAATGGCTTCAGTCCTTATATTGTATCAGGTAAAGAACTGTATATGTACAACGTTTTACGACAACATCCTGATGTATTGCTACCAGGTCCGAATAAACAGTCATTAAACTATGTAGAAAACATAGCAACAACAGCCGGGAAGGACAATGAAATTCAATTTACAATTCCAATTCCTGTCTCACTAAATGACCGTGACCCTGTCGGAATGGTTATGCTACAAAATAACACGGCAAACGTAAACTTATCCATTGCGATCGATAAGTTAGAAAATGCATATAAATTAAATCCATCAAACAATGACCAAGTGGCGTTTAAGTCGATGTCAATCACACCTGTAATCGAAACGTTTTCGATTCCTTCGATTCCTGGTGGGCAACCGGACATGTCTGTGCTAAAACTTGTTCAATCAAAATCAGACTTATTCTCTGGTGGCGGTCAAAATACGTTAAAACTAAACGTCGGTACGATCTATAGAAAACTATTATTCTATTTTGAAGATAGTAACGGAAAGCCATTAGAACCAAAAGACTTTACCGGAAACATGGAGCTTGTCTTTAACCAAGCGGACACGCCTTACAATATCAAACCGGAAGTCTTGTTGCATAAAAATCATAGTGATCTAGGGTATCCATTACCACCGGGCTTATATTGCTTCGACTTTTCTTTCCAAGGATTACCAAATCTGGGAGGTTCTAGGGACTATATCGATTCTGAGAGATTAACAGAATTTTGGCTGAGATTCTCTCCGAATGCAGGCGGGAAAGTCACTGTCGTATCAGAAACAATATCACGATTACAAATGTAAGGGGCTTTATGCTCCTTACCTATTTATAAGGAGGGAACAGAATGGGACTGAATCATTTCTATCACGATCTATACCCGGATACAGGGTTCAATACGACAAGCGGAACAACTGTAGCGGAAATGGGTGACCAAGTTGTATTAGTGGATGAAAAGGACATTAAAACAGATGTGAAACCGAAAGCTGACCCGGTGACAGGTGCAAGCATTTGGAAGTCCATTGGATTATTTATCATCATCATAATCGCATTCGGTTATGTAGCGGGGAGGTTGTAAAGATGGACGTTACACAAATGACTCAACTGATTGGTAGTTTGGGCTTCCCGATATTCGCATGTATTTATCACATGACGACTATGAAAAAAACACTAGATGCAAATACACAATCTATTAACGCGAATACACAAATCATGATGCAAGTACAAACATTCATTGCACAAGTGGCGCAAGGAAGCGGGGAGAAGAAATGAGCAAATCATTAATTCTAGTTGTCGCTATTCTTGCTTTATGGTTCTTTGTAATTCGCAAGAAAAAAGCGAAGGCGTGATGTGACATGAACAATGACGCAAAGGGTTTAACGTTTCTGACTCTATCCCTTTTGTTTTTATGGCTCGTGTTTGACGATTTCGTCGGAAAGAAACGTCTGTCAAAGTTGGCGCAAATGATGACACCGGACTTATCCATGCCAAGCCCGGGGGAAGTCGCTGAGAAAGTCGTGGACGGTGCGAAAGAGTCTGTCAAAGAAACAACAAAGAATACAAGGGAAGCGCAAAAAGAAGCGGATAAAAAAGCGGGTGAAATTATGTTTGAAAAACCTGCAAAGAATGAAAAAGACCCCAAAAAGAAAGAAACGTTAGAACGTCTTTCTGAGCAAAGCAAGAAACGTGCTGAAACGAACGCGTATAAAGATAAAGGGTGGCTCGGCTACAGTTGGGAAGACTTATTTGAAGATACGTGGGGTACGGTGAAAGGGTGGTTTAAATGAAAGAATTTACGGAGTCAATGCCGTTCGTTATCTTTTTCATGTCCGTGACCGTCCTATTACAATCCTTTACGAATGAACGTGTAACAAATGGATTTTTGCTACTCGTATTAATGAGTATGATTGTTACAAATTCTGACAAGTTTATCAAACTATTAAATGAGGTGAGAGTATGACAAAAGTTTTCGATATGATCGCGGGAATTGGTTTATTAATCGGTATTTATTTATTCCTAAGCAATGGTCGAGAAACGGTGTCAATTATTGAAGCGATGGGGAAAAACAGTATAGCCGGTATCAAAACATTACAAGGACGATAGGAGGGGTTTTTATATGGATTACAAGCGCGACAATTTAAATCGTCACGCGTTCCAAGCACTCGACAAGCCCGTATATGAACCCTCTATCAGATTGAACGTGGAGTTTGACGAGTACCTCGGCTCTTATGCGTTACTGGTGAAGCATACGGCAAAGCAACCGAAAATGGTGATCGCTGACCCGGTGAAAGAACCGTGGGAGAAAACACGACCAAACTTGCAAAACGAACAAATTCGAAGAGAGGATTTCCCGCAAGGTTATTATCTTGGAAATCCAATTATGGGGGTGTAGGGAATGCCAGAATTTGAAAGACTCGACCCTCCTGCAAGTGGCGGGGGTGGTGGAAAGCATAAACCGAAGTTTGATAAAAAACAAAAGATGCTATTACTGGGCGGTGGCGTTGCCGTCGTCCTCGTGGCTCTTTTTATGAACAAGGCAAAGCATAGCGGTGGTTCTTCACAAGAAGCCGTAGAGGAAGAATTGAAGGATTACTACACAAACTATCCAACGCTCGGTAGTCAAAACAGTGTCGTACAAGACGGGATGAACACACTAGTCGGAAGACAAGAGGAAATGTTAAACGCTATGTTGGAAGCACAAGGGAAGAAAGACCCGGCTGAACTAACAAAGATTTATGTCACATTCGATAACAGTGACGAAGCCTTAAAACGTCAGCAATATTTAATCAATGCCGGAGCAAGTACGACGTATGTCAGAAAACAATTCATTAAAGACGGATGGGCGGGCGCAAAGGATTACTATGTTGTAGAAGCATACGGGAAAGATCGTCAAGAAATGGCTGATCTTGTGAAAAAAGGTGTCCAAGACAAACAGTGGGGCGGAATGGAAGTCGGGAAAGTAAAAACCCAAGACGCACCAAACTATGGTGCACATTCTCGTAGTTATTAATGGCTTTAGATGTTAGACCGTTCATCAACGACGCCCAACGTATACAAAAAGAAACAGGTATCCCCGCTTCTATTATTCTCGGTCAAATGGTCTTCGAATCTAGTGGTAAATACGATGGCGGAATGTCCGGTCTTGCCTATAATGCGAAGAATTTATTTGGTATTAAAGGAGTCGGACCCGCCGGGACATATACCGTATGGTCACAAGAATATGACGCGGGCGGGGGTCGTGTTTCTGGATTCCGGAAATACAACAGCTACTATGAGTCAATGGCTGACCATGCACGACTCTTGCAAACACCGCGCTATGCGTCCCAACTGAAAAATGCGAAGACGTTTGAGGACTTCGCGCGCGGGATTAAGGCGGGCGGTTATGCGACTGACCCAAATTATGCGGGACAACTGATTTCTATTATTAAACAAAATGGATTAGACAAGTATGACGACGGGACGCCATACACCGGAGAAGGGAGCGTTCCTGCCGGTGGAGGGAGTGATAAACGTGGAATATTCACAAGTGTCGCTAATGGCGTCATTCGCGCCTTGCTTATCTTATTGGCTTTTGTGGCTTGTGTTCTCTTTTTTGCCAAGGCATTCCCGCAAGTGGAAGCAACGGCAAAGAATGGAGCAAAGAAAGTTACAAAGTCATCCTCACGATCTAGAGGATATAAAAAAGTAAAACCGAAAGGCGGTGCTACGAATGGCGGAACTACAGGGGCTCAAACTAAACGACAAGTTGAAGCAAGTATATGACAAGGCGTTATCCCTTGGTTTGCGATTCACAAGCGGATACCGCCCCGGTTCTACCGGACCAAGTGGGAGACCGGATAGCCATTCCCAAGGCATGGCTATGGACTTCGCGGGTTCAAAAGATAAAATGGACGAATTTGCAAAATGGGCGAAAACGTCACCGCTCTTTACAGAAGTGTTATGGCAAACGGCTGGACACTACGATCATGTACACGTCGGGTGGCAAGAGGGAAAACACCAAGCTGGGAAAATGTATGTAGGTGACAAAACATTGATAGACAGACCCACGGGTGACGGTGGCGGTGCACTAAGCACGGGGACGGCTTCCCCAAATTCCGACAAAGGATTTATCACAAGTGCATTTGTTGGAATCGTTCGTGCTGTTATGATTCTTGTCTTTCTGATCGTAGCTGTATATTTCTTCTTCCAAGCATTCCCGGATATAAAAGTAAAAGTATTTTAAGGAGTTGAAAACATGTTAAAAGATAATACATGGCGTGAGGTCACGCTCACACTACCGCCTAAAATGGCGTATACACATCATTTCATTGATACAAACCCAAACCATTATGACATTAACAATCTATCTGTAGCGACGCTATACGCGGGCGTTCGTGTCCTACCAAGTCCAAGAGAATACGAATTACTTGTACCGGGTAATGGACGAAACATTTTAGCGAGGAAAGAAGGAGCTTCCCAAATTCAAATCTATAACGATAGTGAGGATGCTGCAAGAATCATTTTAACATCGTTTAACGAACCGTTTAACCCTGCTGTACTAGCGAATAGCGGAAGTGTAGCCCCGATTTCAAACGGTGGCGGTGGGGTAAGTGATACCGTCACTGTAAAAGGATTTACAAGCGCGTTACCTGCCGGGAACAACAATATCGGTAAAGTAGTTGTGACAGGAATGCCCGCTATTGATTTTGCATTGCAAACATTACCTGCCGGGACAAACAATATTGGTTCGGTGAATGTAGCAAAACTACCACCTCTTGCCGAAGGGAAAAGCTTTATCGGAAGCGTTGGTGTGCAAGGCGGTGTATCTATTACAGATATGCCACCAATTAACGTGACCAATGACCCTGTCCGTGCGTCCTGTATGGCGTGGGAAGGTTCGGTGAATAATTCAATTGTTGTATTCGATATGGCGGACAAAAACGTCTTGAAATTCAACTACATCGTTAATGAAGGGGATACGGATTTATTCGTTAACTTTGACACGTATATCGTAAACCCAACAAACCTACAAGGTACAAATGGTTTAGGTGCTACAATCCGTTTGAAACCAGGAGAATCTATCACGGACTTTACGAGGAAGACTAGTAAAGTCAATATGACTCGTACAAGTGGTACAGGAACTGTCCGTATTTTGGGGGTGTAAAATATGGCTTTGATCAAACCGTTTCCTATCATTGAAACCAAAACAAGGAAACTACCTGCAAATGGGGTAAATCCTGCTTACTATAAAATAGCCAAGATTCAAGTGAGACCTACGGTAGATGGTGGAGAGAATGCGAGTTTTCAAGGTAGTGTATTCCCGCAATCAGACATTGCTTATACAGGGAGTGCACAACCTCTATTCACATTTTCTTTTGGTGTACGTGCGTCAGGCGCACCAAACCAATTATTAATTAAACCATCACTTTTAAAAGTAGGTGATAGTAGAGAGAATAGTTTCCGTTTCGAAATCTATCGGGACGCTGAAAAGAATCATTATCTTTATATCGTTCAATCACCTTATTCGTTGCAAACTGTTTTTACTTATACGCAAGTAGGTTGTACAGAATACTGGGAGTATGACAACCATTTTTCCGAACGCGGGTATGATCTTGTATGGTCAAGTGTAAACGGTGATACACAAGGAATCTACGAAGGTGGTCGACGTTTGTTAACGGAAGTAAAAGCAAACGATACCTATATGAAAAAGGTAGTCACAAATAGAATAAACGTTGATTTGAGAGAAGGGTGGTTTCATTCAGAAAATCCATTATCTTTCACAAAACGTGCCGATATCGCCACGTTAACAGGAGCTGTCCTTCACGGTAAAGATGGTCCGTATCAGGTCATAGGGAAAGTACCCACGGGTTACGAGCCTGTCAGGGAAACAGTGTTAGCAGCTTGTTATTTAAAAGATGATGGTAGCTTTGCAAGTATTCCAATCGTTATCTCAATTTACGGTGAGTTAATTCAATTAGGACTTCGTATAAACAATAACAAAGACAGAACCATTACCAATATAAGTGGGACATGGGAAACTATAGGAGGAATGTAAAATGGGTGTAATTGCTGATTTATCACATCATGAAATAGTAAATTGGAGTCGTGCGAGTAAACAATTAGATTTTGCTATATTGCGTGTACAAGATGGAAGTAGGGTTATAGATCGTGAGTATCAAAAGAATGTGACAGGATGTAAAGCCTATGGTGTTCCATTCGGTAACTATGCATTTTGTCGCTTTGTATCTGAAAATGATGCTAGAGTGGAAGCGCGTGACTTCTGGGAACGTGGAGACAAGGATGCAACAATATGGTTTGCTGATATAGAAGTAACCACAATGGATGATATGAGAGCCGGAACACAAGCGTTCATTGACGAGTTGCGACGACTAGGAGCGAAACGCGTCGGAATATATGTAGCACATCATAAGTACAAGGAATTCCAAGCCGATAAAATCAATGCTGATGCTGTATGGATACCACGCTATCCTAACAAACCTTTATTCCCTTGTGACCTATGGCAATACAGCGAAACGGGGCGTGTGGACGGTATATCGGGTGACGTAGACTTAAACTATCTGACAGGTACAAAACCTCTTAAATGGTTTACAGGAAGCGTAAATACTAACTTCCAAATTCATATAGGCGACTTTGACGAATTGACTTGGGCGGGAGATTCTAAAAGGGAAGTAAAAGAGTTTCTAGAAGGATATGGTGTTTGGGATATGCGACTAGAGAAAAATGCATACCGATTGATTGTAGGAGACTTTTGTGACGAGGCGTGGTGTGACGAAACGTTACAAAGATTAAAAGAAAGATTTCCAGGTTACGGAATGTGGAAGGTGAATATTTAGAGTTTACAAATACCAAACAAGGGTCGTGAAAAATCACGGCTCTTTTTAACGTAATTTGTAAAAAAGAAAAAATTGATAACAAAATTAACACATGATATAATCAAGTTGTTATATTACTTAATATAAACAAGATAAACCGTTCTGATTTTGTTTATGTTAAGTAATCATTCCAAGGTAAATATTTCGTGGATATTTATTTTGTGACATTCATTGTGAATTTATCAAATGGAATTAAACTTATGTTTTCTTTTATTTGTTTTTGTCACTTTATAAAGTGACTTCTTCTTCTTCGACTCGTTAATAGCGAGTCTTTTTTTTTATTCAAAAAAAGAAGGCAGACATTCGTGGTGTCTACCTTCTTTTATTAAGCTACTGGTTCAATTCCTTTTTCGCTTAATAGGTCACGCATTTTTTCAATTCCATAATCCCTTGCATTGTGACCCCCGTTACTTCCTTCTTTCATTGTGAATTTATCAAATGGAAATAAATTTATATTTTCTTTTATTTGTTTTTGTAAGGCTGATAATATTTCGCGTTTATTTTTTATAAAATCATTTTGTGTTTTTCTTCTCTTCTCTTTTTTCTCTTTTTTGATATCAGAAATCTTAGGTATTGTTAATAATTCTCTTGCTGATTTTTTTCTGTTATCAAAACATTGCCATTCAAAATCATCATTATAACAACAATATTCGATTGTTATATCTATTGGTGATGTTTCAAACAATCTATCCTTAATATTATCCAAACTTAATTCTATTTCATCATTTAAATGTTTATAATATGCACGTTTTGGTTTTAAAGAAAAACTATCAAATATAAGAGGTAATTCTTTATGCCTTTTTATCCCTAGTTGTCTAAAATCAGCTAAATCCTCAACGACATGGAAATAGTTTATAATTTCTTCTTTACCTAATTTCAAACCGTATTCTCCTGCACGTTTTCCGTATTTAAAGAAATGAGATTCTGGTTTCTCCAAGAAGTTATCCAATTTTTTCATTAAGTAAGCTTCGTTTTCAAATTCCCTATCAAACGTTTGATATCCCGATGTTTTAACTTCCCACTTTTCATTAGATAATTTGTATTCATATACTGCCGTATTTAAAAATAAACCTTCGGTAAATTCTTCTGGTTCTTCAAAAATACCTAAAACTTTGTATCCTTTAGGACTCCATCCATTTGTATTTATCATTTCAAATTCAGATAATATACTATCAAAACAATGATCTAAATAATCATATGCTGGTCTTTCTGAATCGGGCATTTCAAATTTTACGCAATCCGTTAAAATTGAAATTACTTTACCACCATTCTTTTCTATGTTTAAAGCTCCTTCTTGTACTCTTATTCTACCAAATGCGGTTATCATAGAGGATACAATCGGATTAAACATATAACCTACATCGAATCCTGCGAAATAAATTTCTTGTTCTCCATCTTCATTTTCTGAACAGGCATATTGTTGGAAAGCTTGAAAGAACTTCCCGTATATAGCATTCATAATTAGTTTAACAATATACTCGGAATGTTTTCCTGCATCTCGTAATTTCAAACGAAGTTCCCAAAGTATATCAATTACTTTACTAATTGGATGTAATTTACCATTCGTTTCAATAACAACAACTTCAAGTATTTCTTTAATAACTTCATTATGCTTATCTTTATCAATTTGTGATAAAAGGAATTCTATTTCCTTATAATGAACTGTAGTTATGAAATTACCAAAACCTAAAACATTACGCCTTATTTGATTAACAGTTCCCTCTTCTCCTTTTTGCTTAATCATAATTGTATGCCTAACATTAGGAGGTATTTCGAATTCGCAAGTCAGCATGACAATTCGTTTCAAACTAGGTTTAGGAACTTCCTTGAAATCTTTTATATTATCAAAATATTGAACAGTACTATTTCTTAAATCGGGGATACAATAACGCATAATAGCTGGATAACTAGCACCTATATCGGTATTAGCCCCTCTTTCTATATAACCAACTTTTTCGTGTTCAATAATAGCCCCTTGATTAGCATCAAAACTTAAGTTTATAGCCTTTGCTATGATATCGACATCAATATCTTTTTCTTGCCAATCGTTCATAGTTGATTCTATCGAAAAGCTTTTTAATTCCTTTTCATCTAAAACTTTAGCTATAGCTGCTTCAGATAATGTACCGGCTGAATAAAACGAATTAGGGAAACAACCAAAACTTTCTTTAAACATATTCATCACAACATAAATTAAATCCTTAGATAAAAAAGAATTATACATGTTTTGTTTTAAAATCTTTTTAACATAAGTATTATCTTGTAACTTATGATTATTTTTATCTACCTTTTTGTTATAACCATTCGAAAACAAATCCCAATTAACTTTACTTTCTTTTATTTCTTCAGCGTATTTAAGATTTGCATTTCTAGCGCATTCAATAGGAGTCTTTTGCCAAAATGGTTTAGAACGAAAAGTATTACATTTACTCATCTTTTTATTTTTTATAACAAATAATTCTAAATTACCATTCAAAACTTTAGATACTCCTATAGTTTCACCGTTACCAATATCTAATTCAATAATAGGAGGTTCTGTCCATGAACCACTTTTCTTGTGAAATTTTCCATTGATTCCTTTTAAAACTCTTTGAAATATTTTTACCTGTTCGTCTTGATCTAAACATTTTCTTTCCATTAACAACTTCAAAATAAGGATTGATTCAATTTCATTAAAGTGACAAATAATTTTATTATTAAAATGGCAATCTTTAATGATATTTTTCAGCATGTAAATAACTGATAAATCCATATCCTTTTCGTTTTCTCTGTAAATATAGTGATATCCGTTTTTCTTTGTCACAGGATTGTACGAGCAAAAACCAAATAACATAATTTTTCCGGTCACTTCATCAACTTCAAATTTAAATCCATATAACCCTTTACGTTTATCTGAATATAAATATTCCGCTGGTTTTGGACTTGAAAAAGTATGTACATTAGATAGATGAACTTCCATCTCTGAATATTCCAGCTTGTCCAATCCTTCGACACCTAAGAACGAAGGATTTATTTTTTTCATTTACATAACTTACCTCCTTTAAAAAAAACATAACTTACAAGCACAATTATAGCACATAAAAAAAGAAATCATGTCATATAATTCTATGAAAAGCGAAAAAAATAATTAAAAAAAGATATTTAACAATTAAATTAAATAAACGAGATATAAAATTATGTCACGAATGACGAAAAAAAAAGAGTGTGACAAGTCACACAGAAATTATACTTCAAAAATATTTCCCGACTCATAAAAAGTTTTGGGGTTAATCGAACAAAGTGAGATTTGTAATTATTATGGAACGAAGTGGAATAAAAATTACCCGACCGAT
>NZ_JAKUFX010000142.1:0-14548 GCF_022663635.1 Bacillus cereus group sp. BfR-BA-01356
GGTTTATTTGAGATGCTTATTTTTAAGAGTATGCTTTTATTTTAGGAATGTTTTGATCCGATGAGTCGAAAGCTCAGGTTGTGCTCACTCTTAAGTTGATGGGCATGGGGATGTTTCAGTTTTCGGAGAAAGATGGGGATATGATACAGCGACTATCAATAATCGCTATAGTGATCTGACTAGCCTTATTCATGTTTATACTAACCATTGTGTGGATACGTATAATCAGGGATTAAGGCGTTTGGAAGGTCGTTTTCTTAGCGATTGGATTGTATATAATCGTTTCCGGAGACAATTGACAATTTCAGTATTAGATATTGTTGCGTTTTTTCCAAATTATGATATTAGAACATATCCAATTCAAACAGCTACTCAGCTAACGAGGGAAGTCTATCTGGATTTACCTTTTATTAATGAAAATCTTTCTCCTGCAGCAAGCTATCCAACCTTTTCAGCTGCTGAAAGTGCTATAATTAGAAGTCCTCATTTAGTAGACTTTTTAAATAGCTTTACCATTTATACAGATAGTCTGGCACGTTATGCATATTGGGGAGGGCACTTGGTAAATTCTTTCCGCACAGGAACCACTACTAATTTGATAAGATCCCCTTTATATGGAAGGGAAGGAAATACAGAGCGCCCCGTAACTATTACCGCATCACCTAGCGTACCAATATTTAGAACACTTTCATATATTACAGGCCTTGACAATTCAAATCCTGTAGCTGGAATCGAGGGAGTGGAATTCCAAAATACTATAAGTAGAAGTATCTATCGTAAAAGCGGTCCAATAGATTCTTTTAGTGAATTACCACCTCAAGATGCCAGCGTATCTCCTGCAATTGGGTATAGTCACCGTTTATGCCATGCAACATTTTTAGAACGGATTAGTGGACCAAGAATAGCAGGCACCGTATTTTCTTGGACACACCGTAGTGCCAGCCCTACTAATGAAGTAAGTCCATCTAGAATTACACAAATTCCATGGGTAAAGGCGCATACTCTTGCATCTGGTGCCTCCGTCATTAAAGGTCCTGGATTTACAGGTGGAGATATTCTGACTAGGAATAGTATGGGCGAGCTGGGGACCTTACGAGTAACCTTCACAGGAAGATTACCACAAAGTTATTATATACGTTTCCGTTATGCTTCGGTAGCAAATAGGAGTGGTACATTTAGATATTCACAGCCACCTTCGTATGGAATTTCATTTCCAAAAACTATGGACGCAGGTGAAACACTAACATCTCGTTCGTTCGCTCATACAACACTCTTCACTCCAATAACCTTTTCACGAGCTCAAGAAGAATTTGATCTATACATCCAATCGGGTGTTTATATAGATCGAATTGAATTTATACCGGTTACTGCAACATTTGAGGCAGAATATGATTTAGAAAGAGCGCAAAAGGTGGTGAATGCCCTGTTTACGTCTACAAACCAACTAGGGCTAAAAACAGATGTGACGGATTATCATATTGATCAGGTATCCAATCTAGTTGCGTGTTTATCGGATGAATTTTGTCTGGATGAAAAGAGAGAATTGTCCGAGAAAGTTAAACATGCAAAGCGACTCAGTGATGAGCGGAATTTACTTCAAGATCCAAACTTCAGAGGGATCAATAGGCAACCAGACCGTGGCTGGAGAGGAAGTACGGATATTACTATCCAAGGAGGAGATGACGTATTCAAAGAGAATTACGTTACGCTACCGGGTACCTTTGATGAGTGCTATCCAACGTATTTATATCAAAAAATAGATGAGTCGAAATTAAAAGCCTATACCCGTTATCAATTAAGAGGGTATATCGAAGATAGTCAAGACTTAGAAATCTATTTAATTCGTTACAATGCAAAACACGAAATAGTAAATGTACCAGGTACAGGAAGTTTATGGCCTCTTTCTGTAGAAAATCAAATTGGACCTTGTGGAGAACCGAATCGATGCGCGCCACACCTTGAATGGAATCCTGATTTACACTGTTCCTGCAGAGACGGGGAAAAATGTGCACATCATTCTCATCATTTCTCTTTGGACATTGATGTTGGATGTACAGACTTAAATGAGGACTTAGGTGTATGGGTGATATTCAAGATTAAGACGCAAGATGGCCACGCACGACTAGGGAATCTAGAGTTTCTCGAAGAGAAACCATTATTAGGAGAAGCACTAGCTCGTGTGAAAAGAGCGGAGAAAAAATGGAGAGACAAACGCGAAACATTACAATTGGAAACAACTATCGTTTATAAAGAGGCAAAAGAATCTGTAGATGCTTTATTTGTAAACTCTCAATATGATAGATTACAAGCGGATACGAACATCGCGATGATTCATGCGGCAGATAAACGCGTTCATAGAATTCGAGAAGCGTATCTGCCGGAGCTGTCTGTGATTCCGGGTGTCAATGCGGCTATTTTTGAAGAATTAGAAGAGCGTATTTTCACTGCATTTTCCCTATATGATGCGAGAAATATTATTAAAAATGGCGATTTCAATAATGGCTTATTATGCTGGAACGTGAAAGGGCATGTAGAGGTAGAAGAACAAAACAATCACCGTTCAGTCCTGGTTATCCCAGAATGGGAGGCAGAAGTGTCACAAGAGGTTCGTGTCTGTCCAGGTCGTGGCTATATCCTTCGTGTTACAGCGTACAAAGAGGGATATGGAGAAGGTTGCGTAACGATCCATGAGATCGAGAACAATACAGACGAACTGAAATTCAACAACTGTGTAGAAGAGGAAGTATATCCAAACAACACGGTAACGTGTATTAATTATACTGCGACTCAAGAAGAATATGAGGGTACGTACACTTCTCGTAATCGAGGATATGACGAAGCCTATGGTAATAACCCTTCCGTACCAGCTGATTATGCGTCAGTCTATGAAGAAAAATCGTATACAGATAGACGAAGAGAGAATCCTTGTGAATCTAACAGAGGATATGGAGATTACACACCACTACCAGCTGGTTATGTAACAAAGGAATTAGAGTACTTCCCAGAGACCGATAAGGTATGGATTGAGATTGGAGAAACAGAAGGAACATTCATCGTGGACAGCGTGGAATTACTCCTTATGGAGGAATAGGACCATCCGAGTATAGCAGTTTAATAAATATTAATTAAAATAGTAGTCTAACTTCCGTTCCAATTAAATAAGTAAATTACAGTTGTAAAAAAAAACGGACATTACTCTTCAAAGAGCGATGTCCGTTTTTTATATGGTGTGTGCTAATGATAAGTGCGCACGAAATTTTATTGTCAAAATAGTATTTACTTGAGAAAAAGATCATGTTATGTAGAGATATTCCCTTATAATACTTGTTCCACATTCATAATTTTTGGATGATACATTACAACAAAAACAGTCGCAAATTTATATTTTCTGCATAAAATATATAGTTAAGAACCTAAGAAGAGAATCAAGTAGTAGGATAAAACTGAATAAGGAAGTGTAGCTACAATGAATAAAAAAATAAGAAATGAAGATGAGCATTCATCGATAGAATTATCATATAGTAATTCAAAAAATCAAAAGCATAAGGTACCATTTTGTTGTACCATTTCAATTCCTAAAGGATGGGAAGTTATATCAGAATGCCAGCCCAAAATCGTCTATCAACTTGATTGTCTGTCTATTATAAAAGAAACGTGTCGCAAAGTGGTTGAGGTAAAAGATTGTGGTCAAACGGAAATCGATGTTAATGTGTTAAAAATAAAAGGATGTATCTCTTTTCTGATTAATATAGAGGTGAGGCCAAAGGATGAACGATGTGTTTGCTTCACAGATTCCCAAAATCAAGACATAGCATTGTGTTGTAAAGATACCGTATGTGTAGATCATGTACTTCAATGTAGTGTGGGGCATTTACCACCTCTTCATTTAAATTGTCACAATGTAACAGTCTGTGATGTAAAAGTGGTACCGGTCTGCGATGCGGCCTGTCAATTCGTGAAAGTGACAGGGGGTTTTCAATTTCATCCTCACTTTTAAATATCGAGGTTCCGACTCCCTTGTATATTGATGATTTTCTCATAAAAAGTGACTATAAATATAATGTTAAAGTTTGTATATTTAATATATTTGCAGTGGGAATGGAAAAGGGGGGCTTTATCATCCTTTATAGCTTGTGGAAAGAGGCGAATTTAATGGGAAATTGGTTTTTATTTGAAGTCCTCGATATATGAAACCCTTCATGTGAATTTTTAAAACCGTAACCACATTTAAGAAAAAGAAAAATGTTTAAACTTTCATCACTATAACATTAATATTTAAATGAAGTGGGATATATTATGCGAAACTTCAGATAGAGATAGAAAATGAATAACTAAAAAAATTCTTACAAGATATCATTATTTTAATTTGATTATTGTTTCTATTCTGCTTATTTTATGTTAAATTTAATATGTACATGTAAAATGGTTTGAAATTTAGTATGATTACATGCAGGAAAAGAGTACGTTCGAAAAAGAACGTACTCTTTTATATTTACCTTGATTATCTTAAAAATATAATCATCATTTTTATTAGGTATAAATTTGATATGAAACACATACATTCTTAAAAGTACTTGTTTTTTAATAGAGCAATATAGTTTGAACTATTTATTTACGGTATATAAAGCTGCACGCCTACACTATACAGGATGTATGAAAAAAGTTTTAAAATCCACAGATATAGCAAAGTGCTCATTTGCCATATCTGTGGATTTTAAAACATAGGTTATGTTACAAAAACATTATAAGAGATTAACCGTCAAAGATGTGAACCAGATATAAGCCAGCTAGTTTTTTTACGAATGTAGTATACCCAAACAATTTATAAGACATATGTATACAAACCTTAAATTCAAAGATTTATTCTCAGGAACTCTAAAGTATGGATGAAAGAGAAATAAGCCCTGGTTATTTAAACGGTGAAGGAAGTTCAATATGATAAAGGAAAATATCAGATTAGAGGCTCTACACAACTAAAAAATTTGGTGAAAAAATATAAAGAATTTAGTGGAATTACAGATACTTGTGGGAAAAATGGTGGAATGAAAGGTGTATCAAATTGGTTAAAAGAGAAATATCCAGTTATATGGTTTACGAAATTTGCGGGTGTACATCGTTGAAGTATTCATACCAAAGGTATGAAAAATATACGGCTAGAACTCGAAAAATGATTAAAAAAGTAAGATCTATTCACGTAAAGCACAAAGAATTTGGTTATCCACATATGAAAATCCCTTTACAGGAAGAGGGATATTTTATAAATCACAAGAAAGTATATCGCTTAAAGATGGGGCTAAACATCCAATCTATTATTCGAAAGAAGCGTTGCTTCTTTAAAGGGAACTATTCCAAATTTTTTCTGAATGTTTTAAATCGTGAGTTTAAAGATCGCCAACAAAATGAGGCACTTGTTACAGATATTACTTACCTACAATTCCAAGAGGAATTTCGGTATCTTTCTGTTGTACAAGGTGTTTATAATAACGCAGTTGTTTCTTGGAAAATATCTACGCGTAATGATAATGAACTTGTATTAGATACGATTGAAATATTGGCACAAAAAAGAGACGTGCGTGGAACCATTCTCCATTCAGATCAAGGATTCCAGTACACATCTCATGCCTACAACAAACGACTTTCCGATTTAAGTATCATTGGTAACTACTCCCGCAAAGGAAACTGCCATAATAACGTTTGTATCGAGTCATTTTTCTCCCATTTCAAATCGGAGATGTTGTATTTGAATCATTTTAAAACAGAAGAAAATTTAATACAAGCCAATGAAAAATATATTTACTTTTATAACTATAGACGGTTCAAAAAACGACTCAACCATCAAGCTTCAATAGAATCTCAAATCTCGATGACTGCTTAGTCTTTTTAATACTGTCTACTTGACAGGGGTAGGAACATAATCGGTCAATTTTAAATATGGGGCATATATTGATATTTTATAAAATTTGTTACGTTTTTTGTATTTTTTCATAAGATGTGTCATATGTATTAAATCGTGGTAATGAAAAACAGTATCAAACTATCAGAACTTTGGTAGTTTAATAAAAAAACGGAGGTATTTTATGGAGGAAAATAATCAAAATCAATGCATACCTTACAATTGTTTAAGTAATCCTGAAGAAGTACTTTTGGATGGAGAACGGATATCAACTGGTAATTCATCAATTGATATTTCTCTGTCACTTGTTCAGTTTCTGGTATCTAACTTTGTACCAGGGGGAGGATTTTTAGTTGGATTAATAGATTTTGTATGGGGAATAGTTGGCCCTTCTCAATGGGATGCATTTCTAGTACAAATTGAACAATTAATTAATGAAAGAATAGCTGAATTTGCTAGGAATGCTGCTATTGCTAATTTAGAAGGATTAGGAAACAATTTCAATATATATGTGGAAGCATTTAAAGAATGGGAAGAAGATCCTAATAATCCAGCAACCAGGACCAGAGTAATTGATCGCTTTCGTATACTTGATGGGCTACTTGAAAGGGACATTCCTTCGTTTCAAATTTCTGGATTTGAAGTACCCCTTTTATCCGTTTATGCTCAAGCGGCCAATCTGCATCTAGCTATATTAAGAGATTCTGTAATTTTTGGAGAAAGATGGGGATTGACAACGATAAATGTCAATGAAAACTATAATAGACTAATTAGGCATATTGATGAATATGCTGATCACTGTGCAAATACGTATAATCGGGGATTAAATAATTTACCGAAATCTACGTATCAAGATTGGATAACATATAATCGATTACGGAGAGACTTAACATTGACTGTATTAGATATCGCCGCTTTCTTTCCAAACTATGACAATAGGAGATATCCAATTCAGCCAGTTGGTCAACTAACAAGGGAAGTTTATACGGACCCATTAATTAATTTTAATCCACAGTTACAGTCTGTAGCTCAATTACCTACTTTTAACGTTATGGAGAGCAGCGCAATTAGAAATCCTCATTTATTTGATATATTGAATAATCTTACAATCTTTACGGATTGGTTTAGTGTTGGACGCAATTTTTATTGGGGAGGACATCGAGTAATATCTAGCCTTATAGGAGGTGGTAACATAACATCTCCTATATATGGAAGAGAGGCGAACCAGGAGCCTCCAAGATCCTTTACTTTTAATGGACCGGTATTTAGGACTTTATCAAATCCTACTTTACGATTATTACAGCAACCTTGGCCAGCGCCACCATTTAATTTACGTGGTGTTGAAGGAGTAGAATTTTCTACACCTACAAATAGCTTTACGTATCGAGGAAGAGGTACGGTTGATTCTTTAACTGAATTACCGCCTGAGGATAATAGTGTGCCACCTCGCGAAGGATATAGTCATCGTTTATGTCATGCAACTTTTGTTCAAAGATCTGGAACACCTTTTTTAACAACTGGTGTAGTATTTTCTTGGACGCATCGTAGTGCAACTCTTACAAATACAATTGATCCAGAGAGAATTAATCAAATACCTTTAGTGAAAGGATTTAGAGTTTGGGGGGGCACCTCTGTCATTACAGGACCAGGATTTACAGGAGGGGATATCCTTCGAAGAAATACCTTTGGTGATTTTGTATCTCTACAAGTCAATATTAATTCACCAATTACCCAAAGATACCGTTTAAGATTTCGTTACGCTTCCAGTAGGGATGCACGAGTTATAGTATTAACAGGAGCGGCATCCACAGGAGTGGGAGGCCAAGTTAGTGTAAATATGCCTCTTCAGAAAACTATGGAAATAGGGGAGAACTTAACATCTAGAACATTTAGATATACCGATTTTAGTAATCCTTTTTCATTTAGAGCTAATCCAGATATAATTGGGATAAGTGAACAACCTCTATTTGGTGCAGGTTCTATTAGTAGCGGTGAACTTTATATAGATAAAATTGAAATTATTCTAGCAGATGCAACATTTGAAGCAGAATCTGATTTAGAAAGAGCACAAAAGGCGGTGAATGCCCTGTTTACTTCTTCCAATCAAATCGGGTTAAAAACCGATGTGACGGATTATCATATTGATCAAGTATCCAATTTAGTGGATTGTTTATCAGATGAATTTTGTCTGGATGAAAAGCGAGAATTGTCCGAGAAAGTCAAACATGCGAAGCGACTCAGTGATGAGCGGAATTTACTTCAAGATCCAAACTTCAGAGGGATCAATAGACAACCAGACCGTGGCTGGAGAGGAAGTACAGATATTACCATCCAAGGAGGAGATGACGTATTCAAAGAGAATTACGTCACACTACCGGGTACCGTTGATGAGTGCTATCCAACGTATTTATATCAGAAAATAGATGAGTCGAAATTAAAAGCTTATACCCGTTATGAATTAAGAGGGTATATCGAAGATAGTCAAGACTTAGAAATCTATTTGATCCGTTACAATGCAAAACACGAAATAGTAAATGTGCCAGGCACGGGTTCCTTATGGCCGCTTTCAGCCCAAAGTCCAATCGGAAAGTGTGGAGAACCGAATCGATGCGCGCCACACCTTGAATGGAATCCTGATCTAGATTGTTCCTGCAGAGACGGGGAAAAATGTGCACATCATTCCCATCATTTCACCTTGGATATTGATGTTGGATGTACAGACTTAAATGAGGACTTAGGTGTATGGGTGATATTCAAGATTAAGACGCAAGATGGCCATGCAAGACTAGGGAATCTAGAGTTTCTCGAAGAGAAACCATTATTAGGGGAAGCACTAGCTCGTGTGAAAAGAGCGGAGAAGAAGTGGAGAGACAAACGAGAGAAACTGCAGTTGGAAACAAATATTGTTTATAAAGAGGCAAAAGAATCTGTAGATGCTTTATTTGTAAACTCTCAATATGATAGATTACAAGTGGATACGAACATCGCGATGATTCATGCGGCAGATAAACGCGTTCATAGAATCCGGGAAGCGTATCTGCCAGAGTTGTCTGTGATTCCAGGTGTCAATGCGGCCATTTTCGAAGAATTAGAGGGACGTATTTTTACAGCGTATTCCTTATATGATGCGAGAAATGTCATTAAAAATGGCGATTTCAATAATGGCTTATTATGCTGGAACGTGAAAGGTCATGTAGATGTAGAAGAGCAAAACAACCACCGTTCGGTCCTTGTTATCCCAGAATGGGAGGCAGAAGTGTCACAAGAGGTTCGTGTCTGTCCAGGTCGTGGCTATATCCTTCGTGTCACAGCATATAAAGAGGGATATGGAGAGGGCTGCGTAACGATCCATGAGATCGAAGACAATACAGACGAACTGAAATTCAGCAACTGTGTAGAAGAGGAAGTATATCCAAACAACACAGTAACGTGTAATAATTATACTGGGACTCAAGAAGAATATGAGGGTACGTACACTTCTCGTAATCAAGGATATGACGAAGCCTATGGTAATAACCCTTCCGTACCAGCTGATTACGCTTCAGTCTATGAAGAAAAATCGTATACAGATGGACGAAGAGAGAATCCTTGTGAATCTAACAGAGGCTATGGGGATTACACACCACTACCGGCTGGTTATGTAACAAAGGATTTAGAGTACTTCCCAGAGACCGATAAGGTATGGATTGAGATCGGAGAAACAGAAGGAACATTCATCGTGGATAGCGTGGAATTACTCCTTATGGAGGAATAAGATACGTTATAAAATGTAACGTATGCAAATAAAGAATGATTACTGACCTATATTAACAGATAAATAAGAAAATTTTTATACGAATAAAAAACGGACATCACTCTTAAGAGAATGATGTCCGTTTTTTGTATGATTTGATTTAACGAGTGATATGTAGATATATTTTTTTGCGAAGGCTTTACATGACAAAAAAATTCTAAATTTAACCTTAAATATAGTTGGGGTGAAAATATGCCAAACTAATTTATTCCGAATGTTAATTCGAAACAAATCATAAACAGAAAATACAGGCATAAAAAAATTTTGTGTAAGACATTTTTTTATACCTGTATTATGGGTGTATTTCCCCTGTTAAAATATTTAATTAAAACCATCATCTTTTTTATTATCTTCAGGAATATATGGAGAGTAAAATGAGATTTCATCTAAACAAAAAATAATAACCATAGATAGCAAAAAGATTTTCGAAAAGACAAGTATAAAGAATGTGATATTAAAAACCTTGAATTTATAAATATAACAATGCACGTTATTGTTAATTGTATTATGTTGTCATTCATTTAATGCGTCATATTTGTGTAAATTTTTTATGACATTATTAAGCTCCAGTACTGTTTTCAATTAAGGGTATGCGTATTTATATTCAATTAGTAATACATTTATAATCAAAAATTATATATATATACTAATAAACTACGTGATTTTATGTATTTATGTTTAATTTAATGAAGATTGGCTTTTGAATACCTATATATATGATTATCTTTAAGGAAAAATAAAATGATTTCCTAGAAGGGTGGTATTACGTACTAATTTATTAAAAGTTATTTAGTATAATAATTTCGTGCAATTTTTTGGGTAATTTGGATAAAAATATAAAAAAATAATAAATTAAGACTATGGAGTTTAGTGTTTTAGAATCGTCTTTAAAACGGTAGATACAGAAACAGAAAATTATACAGATAAACAATTTCTTCCCTCTCTGAAACAGAAGGAGTACAGTTTTCCTAAAATAGGAATTAGTTCGCAGTGGAGGGTTCAATTCTATGATATCTATCTAAGGGGTATTAATTAATTCGTAGTGGAATTGATGTAATGGCATATGAGTTAGAATTTAAGAATTCTTACGGTTAATTAACAATGACTTCTCAACTACTCAAATACTAATCTACTTTAGGCTAGACAAATTGATTTATAGAATTCAACTGATTGTAAACAAACTATGAATCCTATGAAATTTTCTAAGATTTATCCAGCAAAATAACCTTTTCTACAGAAAATAAATTTATGATGGAAGCTGAAGTAGCTGCTAAAAATGGTATATCCGTCTTAGCAAAAGAGTGAGTCACTTTAAAAATAGAAAATTTAACTATAGAACCAAAAATATTATTATTTGAGCAGAAATCTAAAGAATAATATAGATTAGTCTAAAAGATTTTTAGATTACCCTAAGCTTTTAAAATATCCATACGATACAAACCCTAAATTTTTTTGTATTTTTAATTTACTATACTCATAAAAATATCCGTGTTTTGGTGGGCGGAGGAATGAGTAATTTTTATTTTTCCTTTAACAATCATCAGTATAATTCTGAGTTGGCTAAGGAGTGTATCCTATAGCAACCGAACATTTAAACTGATGATATACAACTCAGTTAAAAAAGTACTTAAATAATATTACAGACGCTTTTAACCAAAAAATGAATTGAATCCGTGCTCTCTCGAAATTACAATTATTTCTATTAAAAAACAAATCTAAAAAACTGATTAAAACAATGGAGTGAATTTGATTGTCATTTATAAAAAATAGTAAGATAGGGACTAAGTTAAATGGATTGATAACCATATCTATCGTTGCTTGTATAATTCTTTCAACATTAGGTTTTTTTTGCTTAGTAAAAAGTAAAAATGCTTCAACTAATATGTACGAACATAATTTATTGTCAATCCAACATATTGGGGCTGTAGAAGCGAATATTTTCCATGTTAATATGAATTTAATGGAGATGATGATATCACAAGATGAAAAAAGAAGTAAAGAATTACTAGCGGAGATAAACGGGGCTCGAAAAGAAAATGATAAATTATTAAAACAATTGGAATCTAAAATTAATTCTAACCAAGAATTAAAATTGTATAAAGATTTCTATGGATCATTTGATGAATTAAGAATGCAAATAAAAAAAATACAAGATGTAAACTTATCCAATAATGAAGATTTATATACATATTATTTAAAAGAAATTGAACCAAATATTAAAAAGGCAATAGAATCCATTCAGGAGCTTATTAGATATAACAAAAATAATGCACAACAGTTACAGGAATCTAATATTAGCAGTATAAAAAATACAATGACAATGTTTATTAGCATATCAGTTATAGTAATAATAATTGTTACTTTTATCGGTTATTTTATTAAACGTGCAATCAAGCAACCAATCATATTATTACAACAGGACATGGAAAAAGTATCTGCAGGTAATTTAACAATACGCACTTCTTATGAATCTAATAATGAATTAGGACGTATAGTACACTCTTTTAACAATATGTTAGATAATCTACAACAACTAATAGGAAATGTAAAGAGTACAACCAATGAGGTTATTTCTTCTACGGAAGGTATGTTACAAAATACAAAAAAAGCAACTGATATATCAAATGAAGTTGTTCAAAATATTTCTGAAGTAAATACCAAAATTGAAGGACAATTTATAAGTATCCAAGAGAATTCATCATCATTAAAAGAAATAGCTACTGGAGTTCAAACTATTGCCGAATCGTCAACAATGATTACGGAAATGACTGTTAAAACAACTGAACATGTAAATTCAGGCAGTGAAGAAATAAAACAATCTATCCTTCAAATGAATAGTGTACATGCAGTTGTTGAAGAAACCTCTATAGTAATAGATAGACTTGTTACACGCACGCAACAAATTGATAAAGCCCTAAATGCTATTACTAATATTGCAGAACAAACTAATCTTTTAGCATTAAACGCTGCAATTGAAGCTGCACGTGCAGGTGAAAATGGGAAAGGGTTTGCGATGGTTGCGGAAGAAGTAAGGGATTTGGCGGAAAAATCCAAGGAGTTTGCCAATGAAATAAATCATTTAATTAAAAATATTCAACAAGATACAAAGGCAACAGTTGATGTAATGCAAAGGGGGAAACAAAAAGCAATAGAAGGAAAGGAAGCAGCTCAGAAGGCAAACCACGTATTCTTTTCTGTTGTAAAGGATATTGATGGAATATCTAGTCAAATGCAAGAGGTATGTGCAGCAACAGAAGAAATGTCTGCAGGAACAGAGGAAGTGAATATATCCTTGTCAACAGTCTCTAAAACTGCAGCGGAGGTAGCAAGCGGAACCAATTATGCTGCACATTCAATCCAAGAACAAGCAGTATCAATTGAGGAGATAGCGAATCAATCTAAAAAAGTAAAGGGAAAAGTAGAAGAATTATCACATTTGGTCTCACAATTCATAATAGAAGAACAAGAAATGAAGAATTAATTTTATATAACTTGAACTACTCACCACTTAACGTCCTTACGGACTGTTTGAAGTGGGAGATTCCTGCGAACACCGATGTATCCACCAGTTATCTTAGCAGGCTCTGCCCGTAGTCCCTACGGTGAAAACAGAAGTATCTTGTACGTTGACTCATCACGCTACCTACTTTAGCTTGGTTTTCGCAACTTCGGCAAACGTGGGATGGTAGAACGTTGAAGATTTTACGATTGCAACGTCTTTCTGCAACCAACCTTATATCTTCAGTTTTCAAAGAGCGATCTGTACAAGTATATAATAGCAAACATGTTGGCTTACGCCAACCGACATTCATCTCCCACCTATTTGCTGGTGCTATCGCACCTTCACACAAATTGAGGAAAGAGTCTTCTGTCGTAAAAAGATAAATTTTTATTAATAATTTTTTGATTTAATAAAGAATCTGTCGATATATATAAAACTATAATTAAAATAATAAGTGATGTCTTTTTCATGAATAAATTCAAACAGGTTAAATGATCTGAGTTCTGCCCTACTTAACTAACTTGTGGTCTGTTTATAGTAGGGGTCCTGCGAATATCAAATAGCCTTTGCTTGTAGACATACTGTGAGAACTTAAGTATCTTGTTCGTTAATTATCAACATTGCCAAGCAGGGTTGATAGAAAATTTGTACAAGTAATTAATAGCGAAAGTTTTGGCTTATACAATCTGACATGTATTTCCCGGTTATTAGTGGTTTCACACCTTTATGCATATGGAGAAAGAGTCTTCTGCCAAAAAATAATAAAATTTAAGTGAAAAGATTTTTTTGTAGATAAAAAGCCGTTTTCCTAATTTAAGGAATTCGGCTTTTCTGCCTCATTTTCATAATGATTGTACCAATTTTAAGGTCATTAATTGTAATTCTTACTTTAAAGAAATTCAATAAGGTTATACCTATAACATAAGATGATGCCTCTCTTCATGTATGGGACTTTTCATTCTAAATAAGATAATTCCTAAGTGTAATAATCAGTATCATAAATATATAAATGAAATTATTCCGATTAGAATTTTTTTCTAAAGGGGCATAATAAAGTTGAATTCCCCCTCTTAAGAGAAGCTTTAAACGAGAAATTCCTAATAACACCAAGGTATCAACCCATTATTTTAGCAGGATTTGCTTGCAGTTTCTACAATGAGAACTGAAGTGCCTTGTATCAGGATTCACACTCTAGCATGGATTGATAAAATGTTAAAGAATTTACCATTGTAAAGATTTTTCTGCAACTAACCCATGCCCATCAACTTAAAAATCTTCACTACCCCCAAGTGTAAAAAAACGTTATTCTTTCTAAAAAAGCTAGACTAGAAAGGATGACGTTTTCTTATGAATCTCTCGA
>NZ_JAKUFX010000143.1:0-14526 GCF_022663635.1 Bacillus cereus group sp. BfR-BA-01356
TTTACATAAAATACTGGTCTAGTTTCGTGATGTCTTTTTTAAGCAATTTGTCCTTTGATAACTTCAAAAGATATTATTTTTCAGTTGACATACTACCGCAGGTCTTTTCCAGGCACAAGCTCTTGTGCATATACAACAATTACACTAAAACTACTTGAACTAATAAAACCGATACATAAAAATAACGGTACGACCCACACAAGTGAGACATGTGGTAATAACAGTGCAAGTGGCGCTGAACCTAACATTGAAAATACGATGATATTTTTCTTACCAAATCGATCTGCTAACGGTCCTCCGAAGAAAGTGCCTAACACACCAGCAATCATAAATGCGAATACGAAATACTGGGCATTTTTTATAGATAAACCGTAATGCTCTATTAAGTAAAATTGATAGAAATTCCCGATACCAGCACCGTACCAAGAGCGTACAAAAGTAAGAAAAACAAGAAGTATAATAACGAATTTAATGTGTGTACTTACAATTGCATTTTCCGCCTCAAGTGCAGCCCTCTTCTTCCTTCTTACAGCACCGGTTGCTAATTCATTTTTGTACCAATTCGATACGAAAATTAATAATGCAATTCCTACTGCTGCAAATGCTGTAAAACCCAATGAACCAATTTGACCGAGTGGAACGAAAATTAGCGCTGTAAAAATAGGAGCTAAAGAATTCCCCGTGTTTCCCCCAACTTGATAAATCGCTTGCGCTAACCCTCGTTTTGCACCTGCCGCCATATACGCAACACGAGCGCCTTCTGGATGAAAGACTGCGGAACCTAAACCAATAAATAAAACAGAAATAATAACAATAATAAAGTTTGGTGCAAACGCGAGTCCAATCATTCCAAGCATACTTGAAAACATGCCGAGTGGTAATAAAAATGGTGACGGCTTCTTATCTGAATACATACCAAACACCGGTTGCATAATCGATGACGTCATATTTAACGCAAACGCAATCCACCCTACTTGCATATAGGATAAATTCATCGTTTTTTCCAAAATAGGAAACAACGCCGGCACAACTGCTTGCATCGAATCATTTAAAAAATGTCCAAAGCTAATCGCAAATAATATTCGATATATTGTCGGTGTTTCTACTGTGTTTTTTTGCGAAACTGCCTGCATATGTGAATCGCTCCTTTCTGTACAAAAAATATATTTATTACAGTAGGTGTAATAAATTCTGACTTTTGAAACATTTCTATTCTATACTGCTTTCATTTCTTTTTCCAGAAATATAACTTAACTCCCATCATTGACTTGCATCCTTGTAACTTTCAGCAGTAAAACATTATAGAAAAAGGCAACCCAATCACAAACTGGGTTGCCTCTTACATTAAATTGCAAAACGCTTATACTTCTCGTAATCGCTCGTCTTACATTCCACTTCTAGTTTCGTACCTTCATTTTCATAACTCGTTGATAAAACGTGCGCATGATTATTGAAATACGAAACTACCTGTCCTTGATCATACGGAATTAACATTTCACATTTCGTATATTCTTTATAAATATGGGAACGAATCATTTCTACAAGCTCTTCCATTCCAACATGTTTCTTCGCAGATAAATACACGCGGTCTTCTTGTACTTTCGGAATTTCAACATCCACCATATCTGATTTGTTATAAGCATAGATCGTTGGAATATTTTCTACTCCAATTTTCTTTAACGTTTCATTTGTAATATCAATTAATTGTTCATAATTTGGATTTGCGTAATCTACGACGTGAATAAGTAAATCTGCTTCCGCTACTTCTTCTAACGTTGAACGGAACGCCTTCACAAGATGATGTGGTAATTTACTTACAAATCCAACTGTATCTGTTAATAAAAATGATTTATTATCTGGCAAATCAATATTTCGTACAGATGTTTCTAACGTCGCAAATAACATATCTTTTTCAAATACTTGCTTTTCTTCTGTACCATTATAAATTTCAAGCATTGCATTCATCGTCGTTGACTTTCCTGCATTCGTATAACCTACTAATGCTACAACAGGTATTTCATTTTTCTTACGTTGCTTTCGCTGTGTTTGACGCTGGGCAACGAGCGCTTCTAAATCTTTATTTAAAACTGAAATTTGTTCTTCAATTTTACGACGATCTAACTCTAACTTTTTCTCACCGACACCTTTATTTTTCGTACCAACGCCGCCGCTCTGTCTTCCTAACGATTCACGAAGACCGATTAAACGAGGCATCATGTACTGAAGATGTGCTACTTCTACTTGTAGCTGTGCTTCTTTCGTTTTCGCACGTTGCGCAAAAATATCTAAAATTAAAATGGTACGATCAATTACCTTACAATCTAAATCCTCTTCTAAATTTCGAATTTGTGAAGGAGATAATTCATCATTAAAGATGACCATATTCGCATCTATTTCGCGTACATACGCTGCTACTTCTTCAATCTTTCCTTTTCCGATATAATGCGACGGATTTACTCGTTGTAAATTTTGCGTTACTTGCCCAATTACCTCTACATCGCAGGCTTCCGCAAGATTTGTTAACTCTTCCATCGAATACGCAAAATCATCTTCATTACCTACATTTACTCCAACTAAAACTGCTCTTTGTAATACTTCTTCCATATATTTATTCCTCCATTTCGATTACGTAAAATAAAAAACACAGGTCGCTGCCTGTGTTTTCGTAAACGGATAAGGGTTCACCAAAGAAATAGAAGAAAGCTATGCTTTCATCCTATTTTATAGTCAAAAAGTCCCAAGATTGTATACGTATCCACAATAAGCGTTCACCTATACAATCCCATTCTATTTATAAAGGCAAAACAAAAAGAGGGCGTATTCGTCCCTCCCTCTTTTTCACATATAAGCTTAATAAAGGGTTCCTTTAAAATAGGCAGACCAATCCCGTTCACTCTGTACACAGACAGAGCCTTTGAGCGCTATTCAATTATTGGCACAAAGTATTGAGACGTAATCTGATTAAGATCAAAGGAAGCCCCTCCGTTCATTTTAAGTTACATAAAGTGTAGCATAAGTAATTCGCTTTCACAAGGTTTAACAACCTATATCACACGAAAGAAAATCTTTATATTTTTACTTTAATCGTCATTTTTTGCGAGTTTTTCTCACAACAAAAATAAAAAAAACAATCATCAATAACAAACCAATGGAAATAATAACAACTTGCCGCCAATTTAAACCGCTCACCATCTCACCTTTTAAATCCACTTTCTTCGTCGGAACAGACACTTTTGCAATTTGACTTAAAGCCGCTTTGTCCGCCCCTGCCTCATCCAATCTCTTCGTTCCACTACAACTATTTGTGTGTAATTGTTTTTCTGATCCTCTTTGAGTAGAAAATACTAAGTACTCTCCTCCTTCTACAAAGCGAAACATACAATCACCACCATTTGTATATAAAATAATTTGCGAAGAAGTTGTCCCTTTCCAAATTTTCTTCACCTCAAATAACACTTCAGTGCCAACCTCTTCTTTCCTTCCAATCTCAATTACTTTCCCCTCAAACACTACATCATTTTTTGGAAATGCATCTTCTGTTGATACTTTAATACAATCACAAGCATAAGATTTCTCTGGAAAAATAATAAGAATAAAGCTACAAATGATGACAACAGGAAACATGTGTGAAATCCTTTTCAAGGAGCTCAACTCCCTTCATTATCAATTTTAGAAACTTCTCGTATATTATTTTTACAGCACTCGCCAAATTCCTTCATAGTAAGTTAAGTATTATCGTTTTAATACAACAAAAATCTTTATTGACATTTTTATAACCTAATATTAGTATCAGGTTATAAAAATAAAAGTTAGGAGATGTTCCTATGCATTCTAAATCTCGTATTACTGCAATTGGTACTTATGTTCCAGATCAAATATTGTCTAATAACGATTTAGAAAAGATGGTCCATACGAATGATGAATGGATTGTACAAAGAACAGGAATGAAGGAAAGAAGAATCGCTAGTGACGAAGAATACTCCTCAAACTTAGCCATTAAAGCAATTAAAAATTTATGTACAACATATAAGAAAAACTTAGAAGATGTCGACTGTATCATTGTCGCTACTACTACTGCTGATTACGTTTTCCCTAGTGTTGCTTGCCAAATACAACAATACTTCAACATACCTCATACACTAGCTTTTGATTTAAATGCAACTTGTGCTGGTTTTACATATGGACTACACGTCGGTAATAGCTTAATCACTTCTGGATCACATGAAAAAGTACTTGTCGTAGCGACAGAGACATTATCTAAAGTTACTGATTATAGCGATAGAACGACCTGTATTTTATTCGGTGATGGTGCTGGAGCTATTTTATTAGAAAGAGATGAAGACACCCCAAGCTTTATCGCTGCTCACATGGGAACAAACGGTGATGGCGGCATTCATCTATATAGAACAAACTTATCTACTACTATGAATGGCACATCACTGCAAACAAATGAAAAAATCGTTCAAAATGGAAGAGAAGTATATAAATGGGCAACACGCACAGTGCCAAAAGGCATAAAAGATTTAATACATACCGCAAATATGCAAGTAGATGATATAGACTGGTTCATACCCCACAGCGCTAACTTACGAATGATTGAATCTATTTGCGAAAAATCTCAAATTCCAATACAAAAAACATTAACGAGCGTGGAATATATGGGGAATACCTCTTCAGTCACCATTCCACTCGCTTTAAATTTAGCTATAAAAGAAGGAAGGTTAAATAACGGAGACACACTTTTACTATACGGATTTGGTGGCGGACTTACGCATTTAGGACTTATTGTAGAGTGGAATTTAATTTAAGTGTATAAAAAGAGGTTCTAGTCAGTAACTAGAACCTCTTTTTCATTTAATTTCTTGCCCCTTTTCGAGACCATATCACAACAGGAATAAGTAATAACGCTAACACGCCTCCAGCCAATGACAATGCCGCATAACTTGAATTCGCTACTACCATACCTGACATTGCTCCACCAGAAGCTCCAGCTAGCGCAATAAAAACATCTATTTTCCCTTGTGTTTTAGCACGTGTAGACGGTGTTGTGGAATCAACGATTTGTGCTGTACCACTTATCAATCCGAGGTTCCATCCTAGCCCAAGTAAAGACAGAGCAACGATTAATAATAATAAAGAATCACTTGGCGCTATCGCAGCTATGACACCCGCTGCAAGTAAAATCACTCCACCAGCTATGCTCATTGTAGTTCGGCCAATTTTATCAATTAACATTCCTGTAACGAGAGATGGAAGATACATTGCACCTACATGAAAACCTATCACAAGTCCTACTGCACTTAAACCGTGCCCATGGTGTCCCATATGAACTGGCGTCATCGTCATAATCGCAACCATCACTATTTGCGTAAGTATCATTACGATTGCTCCAACTGTAATACCTCGTTTATTTTCTTTCGCTTCTTCTGTTATTGGTTGTCCTTTATATGTATGTTCCTGTTTATATCTTTCTATTATGTTAGCAATAATCAAAGGATCTGGGCGAAGCATAACAAAAAGAACTAGACCCGCCAGTATAAATGCTGCTGCCGATAGTATGAACGGACCTGCAAGTTTAGGAACTCCAATTGAATGAGCAAAACTTCCCATTACCCCTACTAAATTTGGTCCTGCAACTGCACCGAAAGTCGTCATTACCATCGTAATACTAACAGCCGTTGCTCTCTGTTTCTTATCTGCTAAATCTGTACCTGCATAACGAGCTTGTAGATTCGTGGCTGTACCGGCACCATATATAAGTAAAGAAATAAGTAAAAGAATAATACTATTTGTTAAAGCTGCCATTACAACACCAATTGCTCCAAATCCACCTACTATAAACCCTGTTGCAAGGCCTATCCGGCGTCCATATCGTTGCGAAAGCTTCCCTACTATGAAAGCTGCTAATGCCGATCCTAATGTAAACATAGCAGTTGGTAATCCTGCAAACGCATCTGTTCCAAGCATTTGCTGCGCAAGAAGTGCTCCCACTGTAATACCAGCAGCTAGTCCTGCACCGCCAAACATTTGTGAAATGCTGACGATTATTAACGTTCGTTTGTATAGTTTTTGTTGCTCTTCTTCTGTGTACACATGATTATCTATTAAAGCCCCTGCCTTATCTAGCAATTCCCCATCCTCCTTTTAAAATTAATCCCTCTTGTTAATGTACTATGTATAACGTTACATATTCAATGGCATTTTCCATTCCTTCCTTTCATTCTAAAAAACTTTCTAATCATACTCGACTTATCCCATGCTATATTAAAAATACTACTATTCACAATAGGCAAGGAGGAAACAATGAAAAAAACAGTAGAATTATGTGAAGCTTGCAAACATGATCCAGTATATAAAATAGAAGAATCCGATCAAGCAAATCAACCTTATAAATTATGTAACCAATGTCATGAGCGTCTTATTTCGTTATCTTTACATCCTAAAGAATGGTACCACCTTGTAATGATTCACTCACCTTATAAATATTATTTGCATGATAGTTTTTATGAAGAAGATGGTAAAGCGAAGCAACCAAAATTAGAGATGAATGAGCACAAACTTACACCCGTGCCCACTTTAGAAGAAGTTCGCTCTAGTTTAGAGGAATTACTTGATTACACCATGACTAGATGGTTTCTTCAAGAAACAGAAATTGAAGCTCTTAATAGGTACGATCAAAACGAAGTACTAGATGCTGTTATAAACCGCTTTTCAAACACAATGAATGGTGTAATTAAAACTAGATTACTTGAGATTGTTATATGTATACTAGTAGAATTCGCCTCAGATTGGATAAGAAAACTGTGGAAGGCATTTGATGAAGAATTACTTGCACCTCTTTCTCACGCTGCAGCTTATTGTTTACCATTTGAAGAAGCCTTTCCTTTAGTAATAGAAAGGCTAAAAACAGTATTAAAAAGTGAGCTTCCGACCACTTCCTTCATTTGTCTGCATTCTTTTCAATCCTCAGAAACATTAGATTGGATAGAGGAACATGCAGTATCATTTCATAACGATTGGGCGCGATTAGCTGCAGTATCACAACTAACTTGGAGACGAATTAAGTCTTGGCTAACAAAAGGACACCCTTTAAGTTTAATAGCACTTGATGCAATGGTTAGCTGTATACCTGCAAATGAAGATGTACTATATGAAATGGCTCCAAAAATTTTATTAGCAGATCCGTCAGAAATAAAGTCAACCTTAATAGCTTACAAACAAAGAGACAATGTTCCAACTGTCAAAAGAAGTGTTGAAACTATTTTAGAAAACAAGACAGAAATATTTCAATACATGAATCCTTTACAAATATCTATCAAAAAGAAACCACAAAACTTTTTAGTTATGGATGGCACAGTACAAATCCATGAAAACAGACTGGATGAATACGTAGACTTCATTAATACAAACAACTTTACTGATGTTTACATTAATGATCTTAGGTATAGTTTGCACCATATTAATTTTCTTGAACACTGCCCGCAAATTGAAAGCTTACACATTAGTAGTATATATATTACTGATTATTCAGCCCTATATAAATTAAAAAACTTAAAATCTTTATCACTAGAAGAACCACAAGTTCCACTAAACTTAACAGAGTTAGAAAGCTTTACAAATTTAGAGGAACTTCACATAAAGTGTAATAAAAACATTAAAGGCTTCGAATCTTGTCCTAACTTAAAAGAACTATACATTTGGAAATACAAACCGAAACAAAAGAACCTTGAAGAATTAATGTCTTTACAAAAAATTGAAAAACTAAGCATTACACAAGGGAACATTAATTCATTAAAAGGATGTAGGTCATTACCTAAATTAAAGCATTTAGAACTCAATTATTTAAGAAATTTAGAGCATATTGATGAAATTGAAAACAATGCTTCAACTTTAAAACACATCGAATTCGACCATTGCAGTAAGCTTAAAAACCACGAATATTTGCGCTATTTAACGGAATTAGAAACTCTCATCTTATCAAGTTGTGGTAACATACGAAATCTACAATTCATTAAAGAACTACAAAAATTAAAACATTTAAGCTTCGTGGATTCTACGATTGTAGACGGAAATTTAGAATCTTGCGTCGGAATTGATTTTGTTGGTTTTAATAATAAAAGGCATTATAGTCATAAATTTAAAGAATTAAATCCAGATTTTTCATACTAACGTAAGGAAAACAGGCTAATAGCAGCCTGTTTTCCTTTACGCTTCTTCTACTATCCTTCCCTTTCTCTTTTTACTCAAAGCTTTCCCTTCCCAAAACAACAAACTTACGAAAGCACAAATTAAAATAATTGGCACACTTGCTTTATATAAATCTGTAAAACTCATAGCCATCTGATTCTTGGCATAATGATTCACATCATTTGAAAATGTGAGTACCTCTTTCTTTATACTTTCCCCTTGTTTTTCAACTTCTTTTGTCACTTTCCTCATAACTTCTTCTCTTTTTACATCTCTATATTCTACTGGAACTTTTCTTAATATTTCATCCGTCTTGTCGCGAATCAATTCTTCCTTTTTCTCTTTACTTAATCCCATTGTCATTGCATTTTGTTTCTTATTTATATTCGACTCTAAACTTTGATTCTCTATTTTCTCTTTAGTCATTTGTAAAATTTCAGTTTGCTCAGTACTATTCACATGAATAGTACGCACCTTTTCTTCTGCATAACGATATACTTTTTCTTTATTTACAGTTAAATTGTGAGTTAAGTTAGAGACAAATATTGCGACTGCCAATACAATTCCAACTTGTCGTAACATTGATACAACACTTTGAGAAGCAGTTAACAATTCTCCTTCAAACGAAGACGCACTTAAAACTGTAATTGGCCCCACTACTAAACCATATCCAACACCTAATATCATACATGGAATAATAATTTCTATATTTGTTGAATGAACATCAATCATTTGCAACCAATAGTAGGAAAGCCCCATAACAAGAAATCCTGACAAAATAATAGTTACTTTTCCGAGTTTTTTAATTAAAGTTGCTGCAACTGGTGAGACAAAAAATATCATTGCTGAAATAGGTGTCACTAAAAAAGCCGCTTCAATTTCCGTTCGACCCTGTAGTTTCGTCAAGAACGTTGGAAGCAATACAGTAACTCCAATTAAAAATAAATTACTTAATATAACAACGATAGACGCTCCGACAAACATTCGATCTTGAAATAACTTTAAATTCACCATTGGATTATGAATCTTTCGTTCTACTAAAACAAATAGAATAAGAGAAATAGTGCTAAGTGCATAACAAGACAAAGCAATATTACTTTGCCATCCCCATGTATTACCTTTTACTAATATGAGAGTAAATGAAAAAATTGCTGTGCTACTTAATAGTAGTCCTATCCAATCTATTTTTGAGATAATACGTTCTTCATTTTTTATTTGTAGCATGATGCAACATAACACGATTCCTATTATACAAACCGGAACATTAACGAAGAACACCCATCTCCATCCTAAATTTTGCGTAATAATTCCACCTATTACTGGTCCCATAGCAGCTGACAATCCTTGTGTTACTCCTAAAATTGCAAGCGCAACATGCCTCTTAGCTAATGGCATAGCTGATACACCAATTACCATACTTGTTGGAAATAAAATCGCTGCCCCAATACTTTGTATAAAACGAGAAAAAATAAGAAAATCACCTGTATTAGCAAAAGCGCAAAGTACCGATCCACCACCAAAAATCACCAGACCCAGAATATACATCTTTGCTTTTCCAAAGATATCAGCTATCCGCCCTAACGGAATGGCAAGTACTGCAATCGTCATTGTATAAACATTTAATACCCAAGACATCTTTTCTAACGAAGTATTTACACTCGATTGTATTGCCGGTAAAGCTATATTCATAATTGTCGTATCAATCATACAAAGAAAGATACCTAGACACATTAAAAAGACAATCTTAATACCCTTTGATTGCTCCATCTTTATATACCCCTTTATTTATTGTGAACGCGTTTTTCATTCTTCTGTTTTATTGTTTTCTTTCGCCTCTAACTCTTCTAATTTTTTCTTCAAAGTCTCCACTTGTGCACTATACGATGCAATACCTACATCTAGTGAAATTTCTTCGACGAAAGTAATACCTACTCTCCACTTTTCATATTTCAATCGAAGATCTGCAATGTACGCTTCTTTTCTTTCAATTTCATCTTTAATCCATTTTTTTATTGTTACATCATCACTATAGTTACCAAAATACATTCTCATTAAAAAATCCGAACGTAAAACATCCTTCTCTACAGGCGTCTGCATGTATTGATAAAACTCTTCACGTCCTTCATCTGTAATAAAGTACATTTTCTTATTCGGTTTCCCCTCTTGCATGACAACCTCTTTTTTTATTTTCCCTTCATTCTCCAATTGTCGTAACGTTGGATAAATCATTCCAAAACTTCCATCAAAAAAATGAGTAAATACGTCTTCAAACACAATTTTAATATCGTACCCAGACAATTCCTTTTCCATTAATAAACCTAAAACAACATCTCTTCCCTTCAAAGTAAAACCCCCACACATTATATAATCAATAATCATATTAACAATGTTAATATGATTATTGATTATATACCTTATTCTGTTAATTGTAAAATGTTTCTAAATAAAAAAGCCCCATAATTTGGTTTCACCAATTCACAGGGCCATTTTCTTTTTTACTCTTTCACACCTACATCTTGCAAAACTTCAATATCCTCTTTCATTTCATAATAATAAGAAGGCAATTCTATACCATGTTCTAAGAAATAATCCTCAATGAATGAAATAATAATTTTTAACGTTTTCACACGAGCATACAATTTATCGTTACTTTCAATAATATGCCACTTCGCATTTGGCTTACTTGTTTTTTCAAACATGTCTTCCATCGCTTCAACATATTCATCCCATTTTTCACGATTACGCCAATCTTCGTCTGTAATTTTCCATCTTTTCAAAGGATTTTTCTCTCTATCTTTAAATCTCTTTAACTGTTCCTCTTTACTTATATGGTAGAAGAACTTCCCCATTATGTAATGGTCATCTGTTAGTAGTTTTTCAAAATCATTAATCTCATCATATGCTCTCATCCACTCTTCCTTTGTAGCAAAACCTTCAACACGCTCAACTAACACACGACCGTACCATGAGCGATCAAAAATAGTAATTTGCCCGTACTGTGGAATTTTGCGCCAGAAACGTTGCAAATAATGGTAACGTTTTTCATGAGGTGCAGGCGCTCCAATTGGATCTACTTGGAACCCACGTGGGTCAAGATGTTCCGTCACCCGCTTAATTGCCCCACCTTTACCAGCCGCATCCCATCCTTCCATAACAAGCATAACCGCGATTTTTTCTTCTTTCAAAATTTGTTGTAATGCTAATAAGCGCCTTTGATATTTTTCGAGTTTCTTATTGTACTTAGATTTTGATTCAATTTTTTTCGTTAAGTCTACTTTAGCAAGATGTCCATTTTCCATAAAACAAATCCCCCTTGTTGTATGACAATGTTATTTTAACATATTTTTGGCAATTTTTTCATATCCTAAAAAGCTGTGTAGAAACATCTCTACACAGCTTCCCTCTCTAATTTCACATATACAAGCACATTTAACTACATTAAAATAAATAATTTATACGGAACTCTTAGTATATTCTTTTTATTAAAACATAAAAATAGCCCTTTTAAAAAGGGTAGCAATCTAAGTATAGAAAAAACAAATTTATTCTTTCTTACTACATACGTAATTATGCCAGCTATAAGAGTAGTGAATAATATATTAATTCACTACTCACAATAACCACTTTACATTATATGGTATATTTACTCGTAAAAAGAAGATAATAACAAGTAAATCCATTAAAGAATGGGAGCTCTTAAAAAATGAAACGAAAAATATTAACTCTCTTTACGCTTGTATGTTTAGCACTACCAATGCAAGCTAGTGCTTACACATTTCAGTCACTACCGATTGCGTCAAAGTCTAAACAATGGTATGTCGAAATTGATAAATCTCATAACTCAAACAAGCAAGCAATCCAGCCGAAACAAGGTGTATTTGATACGTATAGTTTACTCGTAAAAAACATCGGTCATGATGTATCAAACGTATCTGTGGAAATACTTGATAACAATCCTACCTCTAAGGCTACCTTTAAACCTACTACACCTAATGAAAATATTTCTAAAAGTCATACAAGCTTTGACTACATGGTATTCCCATTAGACTTTAATAGTCATAATTTTAAAGTTGTAATCACTTGGGAAGAAAAGAATTTCTCTTATAACGGCCATCCGGTAAATGAAGGTAAAAAAATGAAACAAACATTTGTATTTAATGAAGACTAAGTCCTAATTTCTTTAGGGCTTAGTCTTCTTTTTTGAAACCTGCTTGTATCGCTTCCGTCACTTCTTTTGTGATTTCTAATTTTGTTGCTTCCATACTAATTTTTTTGTGCCAAATGTGTATGGAAGGCTTTTCATTACAAAGATGTTTTATTAATACTAGTTGATTATATGCTAAGTTATTTTCTATATAGGTCTAGCCCTATTTTCCCATATAATCAATTAAATCGACGAATACTCGGTACAGACAATGCTATTCCAATTGTTAAAATTACTAAACTAGCTAGTGTTATAATAGTTATCTCGCCACCTATGACAGTAGCTAACCAGCCTACAACTACGTATCCTAATGGCAATAAAGCAAAAGAACCCAACATATCAAGGCTTGCCACTCTTCCGAATGCTTCTTCTGGTACAAGCTCCTGTAAACTCGTTTCCCAAATGAGTCCAAATATCATCATGCCAAATCCTTCAATTGCCATTAAGAATATTAAAGCGGGTGCCCAAGAAATGAATGGCATAATTAATAAAGCAATGCCACTCATTAAAACACCTCCATAAGCCAGTAATCCTCTCTTATGCCACAGCTCTTTCCCACCAAATATTAATGCGGCAATTACAGCCCCACCACCAGAAAAGGCCATGCCAAGTCCATACACGTAAGCTTCAAAATGATGATGAACATTAAATAACCATGGAATTAATACGACGATAATGCCGGCATAACAAATATTTATAAAAGAAAAAACTAAAATTGTAATCCACAGCCACGGATGACTTTTTAAAACTAAAACACCTTCCATAAACTCTTGTTTGTAATTAAGCTTACTCTTTTCAATGGGTTTTACTTTTTTAAACTTAATTTCTTTTAAAAATAATAAACATAAAAATGATAATAAGTACGTTGCTGCATCTAGTCCGAAACCTATCCCTGCAGATGCAACCGATACGATTAACCCACCAAGTGCTGGCCCAATTAATCGTATACCTTGATTACTCATTTGAGTGAGTGCGTTAGCTGCATTACGAATTTCAGGGACGAATACTTTCGCCCTTACAGCAGAATATGCTGGTTGGAATATCCCTTCCATAAGTCCGTATATGGCAACGAGAATATATAAAATCGTAATTGTTAATAAATCCATAAATATAAGCGATGCAAGTAATAGCATTAATATACAGCGGATTATATCCGTAAATAACATTAACCTAACCCGATCAATTCGGTCTACAATTAAACCCGCAAACGGTAAAGCAAGAATATTAGGTAGCATGTACCTTGCCATCGTCATCCCCATTACAACTGTTGAACCAGTTAATGAATACACAACAACTGGAAGTATGACCATAGTTATCGAACTACCTAGGGCCGAGAGTAATTGTCCAATCCATAAAAACTTAAAGTGCGTTGATACTTTAACTGGTAATAATAATTTTCTAATATAACCTAAACTTTTCTCCTTTTGTATTTCCCCTTGCATGTCTCTCTCCTCTTTTCAAATGACTATAGAATACATAATATATGACTGAAAATTTATAATATTATATTTCTAATTATATAAGAAACAATTATGTTATGGTAAAATTATCAAAAAAATATAAAGGAGAATACATCATTCTGCCTCTAAATTCACATAACATCGAACACCAGATCTATACAATGTGTATGATCCAACGTAACAATGAAGTTTTACTCATAAAACGCCCCAACCATCGAGGTTTCCCTGGCTACATCGCTCCTGGCGGCAAAGTAGATTTCCCCGAAAGTATCGTTCAAGCCGCTATAAGAGAAGTAAAAGAAGAAACTGGACTACTTGTTTCCAATTTAACTTTTAAAGGATTAGATGAATATGTAAATCCGAAAGGGAATGTTCGGTACATGGTATTCAACTATTGGACAGACTCATTTGAAGGTGAACTTCTTTTGAACCCTCCTGAGGGTGAATTATTATGGATGCCAATTGATACAGCACTAAAGCTACCTATGCAAACTTGGTTTAAAGAAAGATTCCCATTATTTTTTGAAACAGGCACTTTTGAAATTCAACGTGTTTGGGATAATGAGCCATGCCCATCAACTTAAAAATCTTCACTACCCCCAAGTGTAAAAAAACGTTATTCTTTCTAAAAAAGCTAGACTAGAAAGGATGACGTTTTCTTATGAATCTCTCGAT
>NZ_JAKUFX010000144.1:0-14181 GCF_022663635.1 Bacillus cereus group sp. BfR-BA-01356
CTCTCCAATAAAGTTAGTTTGTCTAGCATCTAAAATAAAAATTGACGTTTCACGTTGTTTGTTTCGTTTAGTTTTCAAAGTTCAATATCGCGTTTCAGCGACTTTTATAATTTAACATTTCGCGTTAAATCTGTCAACAACTTTTTTCTTTCGTTCCTGACGACGCTTATTAATTTACCATATTAATCATTTAATAGTCAACACTTTTAAAAAAAATGCCAAAATAATTTTATCTTGGCATGATATAAAGCTTAATAATCACTAATGCTGCCACACCTGGTAGGCCTAATAAACTCGTTATTGCTGCTGTACCCATGTTAATTGGGATATGAAAATCAAAATATGTCCCTACAACATTTACGATAAAAAGCAATGCTATTCCTAAAGTAACATGAAAAATCACCTTACCTATAAAACGTAATGGCTTAGAGACGACACCAAAAACAAGAAAAATAAATACTAAAGTAAGAATGCCAACAATAATAATTGTAGAATTCATTTTTTCCTCCTTATGAATGACCTATACATCTATTTGTATGGGACAAGACAATAAAAAAGAACAGGTATCATAAGCGGCATCTCTTTCATATAAACTAAATAAAACAATACCTCAGCATTAAAAAAACAAAATAAAAAGGCCTGCTTAGAAAGCAGAACCTTTTACCATTGTTCCATTTTTACAGGACGACGCTTTGCTTCTTTCAACAAAAAGAAATATTTCGCCTCTGCTATTTTCAAAGAACAAATGACATCTTGAGACGGTTCTACACTTTGTTCGACCATTCTCTTCTGACGTAACCACTCATTCTTCACTTTTTCCAAAAGTACAATTAACTTATCGTCATACTCTTTACGCAATTTACCCTTTTTTTGAAAGAACATTTTTGTTTCTCCTCTTATACTTCTCTGCGCCCTTCTAACGCTTTGGATAATGTCACTTCATCTGCATATTCTAAATCTCCACCAACTGGCAGACCATGTGCAATACGAGTTACTTTAATGCCTGTAGGTTTTAAGAGGCGGGAGATATACATCGCTGTAGCTTCCCCTTCAATATTAGGGTTTGTTGCTAATATCACTTCTTGTACCGTTTCATCATGTAGTCGCTTTAAGAGTTGCGGGATATTAATGTCTTCCGGTCCAATTCCCTCCATAGGAGAAATCGCACCACGTAACACATGATATACACCTTGATACTCTTTCATTTTTTCCATCGCGATTACATCTTTCGGTTCTTGCACGACACAAACAACTGATTGATCTCGATGTGAATCATTACAAATATAACAAGGATCACGATCAGTAATATGTCCGCATACAGAACAGTACGCTAAATCTCGCTTCGCATTTACAAGTGCTTTCGCGAAACCTAACACATCATCTTCTTTCATATCTAATACGAAAAATGCCAATCGAACCGCTGTTTTCGGTCCGATACCTGGCAACTTCATAAAACTATCGATTAGTTTTGATATTGGTTCTGGATAATGCATGTATCAATATCCTCCTAGAACATTCCACCTGGTAAGTTTAAGCCTTTTGTAAATTTACCCATTGTAGAGTTTGAAAGCTCATCAGCCTTTTTAAGTGCATCATTTGTTGCAGCTAATACTAAGTCTTGTAACATTTCGATATCTTCTGGATCTACAACTTCCTCTTTAATCTTCACTTCAAGAATTTGCTTGTGACCATTTGCAATAACTGTAATCATTCCGCCGCCAGCTGTACCTTCAACTGTTTTTTCACCAAGCTCTTCTTGTGCTTTCGCCATGTCCTTTTGCATCTTTTGCATTTGTTTCATCATGTTATTCATATTTCCCATTCCGCCACGCATCATAATTAATTCCTCCTAATTATTATTACTCTTTTATTTCAATGAGTTCTTGCCCTACTAACTTCACTGCCTCTTCTATAAGAGGGTCTTCCTTTTTCTCCGGGCTTTCTTCAGACTCTCCACCTTCACGTTGTAAAAAGTCTTCACGGATTTTACCCCATTCACTTTTTGGAATAGCAATCATATTTAACCTTTTACTTAGCAATTCAAATAAAGCTTGTTCTACTGTATCCATAGCTTCTCGATTTTCGCTCGCCATCTTACAGTGAATCTCATATTGAAATGCTAAAACGTAAGTGTCATCTGAAGCTGCCACTGGTTCACTATTTTCAAGTAAAACGGCAAACGCTACTTTGTTATATGATTTGAGTCTTCCTAACAACTCACCCCATACAGCTTTTAATTGTTCTAAATCTTGACGCTTCGCTTGTTTTAATACTTCATTTACACGTCCGACAGGAATTTTCATACTTCCTGTTCGTACCGGTTTTGGTGTTGCACGTGTCTCTCTTACTTCCTGTTGTACACCAGCTGGCACACCGTTCTTTTTGACTTGCTCTAACTCTTTCTCCAGTTGCTGCATCCTGTTCATAATTGCTTGCAAACGATCTGTACCATTTGCTTGCATCATAAACTGTTGACACAATTGCACCATAACAACTTCTAAGAAAATACGCGGATGATTTGTCCACTTCATTTCCTGTTGTCCCTTACTAAGGGTATGAATAATCTCGTAGATCACTTCCGGTTGCATTTCTTCACTCAACTTACGGAATTGATCATCTACAATTACTCGTTCCAACATATGTTCTAGTTGTGGTGAAGTTTGATATAAAAGCATATCACGATAATAGTAAATGAAATCCTCCATAAAACGAACTGGATCCTTCCCTTTACTCATCATTTCATCTATGATTTGCAATGCTCTTGATACATCATTTTCACGTATGCACTCTACTAAATTGCCTAAGTATTGCTGAGAAACAGATCCTGTTACGGCCAATACATCTTCTGTCGTAACAATCTCATCACTATAAGATATAGCCTGATCAATAAGACTAAGCGCGTCACGCATACCACCTTCGGCAGCACGCGCAACAATTTGTAATGCTTCACCTTCCACTTGCGTACCTTCATTTGTCACGACCGTTGATAATCTCTCAACAATATCATTCACTGATATTTTTCGGAATTCAAAGCGCTGACAACGTGAAATGATTGTAGGTGGGATCTTATGAGGTTCTGTTGTCGCCAAAATAAAGATAACATGTCCTGGCGGCTCTTCTAAGGTTTTTAAAAGCGCATTGAATGCACCCATAGAAAGCATGTGAACTTCATCAATAATGTATACTTTATATTCTACAGCACTTGGAGCGTATTTTACTTTATCTCTAATATCTCGAATTTCATCTACACCGTTATTTGAAGCCGCATCAATTTCTAATACATCTGAAATGGATCCTTGTGTGATTCCTAAACAAGAAGGACATTCATTACAAGGTTCAGCTACCGGAGCATGTTCACAGTTAATTGCTTTTGCAAATACTTTTGCAATTGTCGTTTTTCCTGTTCCCCTCGGGCCAGAAAATAAATAAGCATGTGAAACTTTCTCTTGAAGAAGGGCATTTTGCAACGTTTTTGTCACGTGCTTTTGACCGACTACATCTTCGAACTTTTGCGGTCTCCATGTTCGGTATAACGCTTGGTATGACACGAAAATACGGCCTCCCTCAAAGGTTATTATCTCATTTATTATAACCCATTCTGTTTATAGATTCCAAAAGTTATTTTCTATACAAAAAACTCACCTTTGTATTAAGGTGAGTTTTGTATACATATATAACTGCCGTGCACCCTCCGTCGATTACGTACCATAAGCGTTACTCAAGCAGTTAGCTCGGTTCAGGCACTCCTGCGGCACACGAGAAGACCCGCTTATTGCTGCTTCCTTCCGGACCTGACAAGGTTCACGGGGTCCCGTTGCGCAGGACCCAAACGTCAACACCACTTACTTAAGGCAGACCTTACAGCAACATAACCTCGAGAGGGGATTCGGCCTCGCTAGAGCGGATTGCGAGTATAGGGCACCGCTACCTCCCCGCTTAGCACGGCAAAGTTAAAACCAATATTCGGTTGCCTTCATTAAAGGCATTATCAGTATAACTTGTTTCTTTAGAAAATGCAAATACGTTAGTTCCCAGTATTCTTCTCTAATTTTTTTATTGCTTTTCTTTTTTTACGAAGCTCTCTAAAAAAGTTTGTTAACAACGTACCGCATTCTTCCTCTAGTACACCAGATACTACTTCACATTGATGATTGAAGCGTTCATCCGTTAAAAGATTCATCAATGTCCCTGCACATCCGCCCTTCGGATCACTTGCACCATATACAACTCGCTTCACTCGTGATAAAACAATTCCACCCGCACACATTGGACAAGGTTCTAATGTTACATACAATGTTGCATCTTCTAAACGCCATGTCCCTAATTTTTTACATGCATCATCTATCGCTAGCAACTCAGCATGAGCTATTGATCTTTGCTCAGTTTCCCTTAAATTATGGGCAACACTAATTACCTCACCATCTAACACTATAACTGCTCCAATTGGTACTTCCTGTATTTCCTCTGCCTTTTTAGCTTCTTCTATCGCTAATTGCATAAAATAAATATCTTGATCTTGTTCCATAACATAGTCCTTTCATTACAAATAAAGTACACTTATTTCCATTTACTACACAGGGGATAACTTTTACAAATTCAATCCACCCTAAAAGAAAAAAGAGAGGGGATTACATATGAAAAATACCGCCTTGCTCATTATCGATATGATTAATGACTTTCAATTTTCCCACGGACCCATTCTAGCTAAAAAATGCGAAACTATAACAAACCCTATTTTACAATTAAAGAAAAAAATGAAATCCTTCGGCTATCCTATAATTTACGTTAATGACCATTATCAACTTTGGAGATCTGATATCGACCAACTTATTACTCATTGCACAAATAAATATAGCGAAAATATAATCCATAAGATTGCTCCAAGTTTTGATGAGTACATTTTTATTAAACCACATTATTCCGCTTTTTATGAAACACCTTTAAATTCATTACTAGGTTATTTAAAAATAGAAAATCTAATATTAACAGGGGTTGCCGGAAATATATGTATCCTATTTACAGCTAATGATGCTCATATGAGAAATTATAAATTGTATGTACCACAGGATTGTATCGCCTCTAACAACGACCAAGATAATATACATGCTTTAAAAATAATGGAAACTACATTGAAAGCAAATATAACATCATCAACCAAAATAAAATTTAATTAATACATATATCTATTTTCTAACTTTTTATATCAAATTAACCCGCTCGCTTCCCTCTTGTGCTACAATAATTCTGTTTTGTGTTTTTAGTAGTCACGGTAAATCACTGATTGAAAGGAGGAAACAGCGTGACCGGAGTACCATTTATCACGGTTGAAGGACCAATTGGTGTTGGAAAAACTTCACTTGCGAAGGAAATTTCAACTCACATGCAACTCCACTTACTAAAAGAGATTGTTGATGAAAATCCCTTTTTAGGAAAGTTCTATGAAGACATCGACGAATGGAGTTTTCAAACAGAGATGTTCTTTCTTTGTAATAGATACAAACAATTAGAAGACATTAACATAAAGTACTTGAATCAAAGGAAACCAGTAGTAGCGGATTACCATATCTTTAAAAATTTAATTTTTGCATCCCGCACATTAAAAGACTCTCAATATGACAAATACATGCAAATTTATCGTATCCTTACACAAGATATGCCTGTGCCAAATGTCATTATTTATTTAACAGCTAGCCTAGAAACATTGCAAAAACGAATCGCCATGCGCGGAAGAGAATTTGAAAAAAACATGGATCCAAATTACTTACTACAGCTCACAAAAGATTATGAAACAGCAATGGATGCTTTTAAAAAAGATCATCCGGAAATACCAGTATTGAAATTTAATGGCGACGATATGGATTTTGTAAAAAATCCTGATGATTTAAACGTTATCCTATCTGCCCTTCAAAATACTCTCTTAAAGGAGTCGAAATAATAATGAATTTAAGGCAAAAATATGATATACCCAATGACGCGGTAATCACTATCGCCGGAACAGTAGGTGTGGGTAAATCAACTATGACAACTGCATTAGCTAATGCTTTAGGTTATCGCACATCATTTGAAAAAGTAGATTCCAATCCATATTTGGACAAGTTCTATGCGGACTTCACTCGCTGGAGCTTCCACCTACAAGTGTACTTTTTAGCAGAACGATTTAAGGAACAAAAAAGAATTTTTGAATATGGTGGCGGTTTTGTTCAAGATCGTTCCATTTACGAAGACACTGGAATTTTCGCAAAGATGCATCATGAAAAAGGAACAATGACAGAAACTGATTATGAAACATACAAAGGTTTATTTGACGCTATGGTCATGACTCCTTACTTCCCTCATCCAGACTTATTAATTTACTTAGAAGGTTCTTTCGATGATATTGTCGATCGTATTCAAGAACGCGGGCGCCCAATGGAACAGCAAACACCAATTGAGTACTGGAAAGAAATGCATGGACGTTATGAAAACTGGATTAACAACTTTAATTCATGCCCTGTATTACGCTTAAATATTAATGAGTACGATATTTTAAAAGATGGTGATTCAATCGAACCAATCATAAAAAAAATTGGCCATTTTTTAAAACAAACACGTAAACTTGTAAAATAAAAAACCCGTGCATATGCACGGGTTTTCCTATTAAATTACTTCTTCTTTGTTGGAGCAATAATTTCACTCTCAGGTTTTCCTGCGTTAATGCGCTGACGAACAGTACTTGTACTAATATCGTATGCTTCAGCAATCTCTTTAACAGTCATTTCTTTCCCGTTAATTACTGCCGTTAATACTTTACCTGTACGTTTTGGAGCTGCTTCTTTCTTTACAGCTGCTTTTTTAACTTGTTTTGGCGCCTCTACTTTACTCGTAGCTGGTTTTACATCACAAGTACAACCACAAAGTTTACGGAATGTATCATCACTAATAATGCGTGATACGTTTGCACCACTGTTTAAAATTCTATTGTTCTTACAGACAGGACATTGTACATAATATAAAGTTTTTCCATCTAAAGGAAACGTTTGTATAATAAGATCCATGTTGACTCCTTTCATATCTATGAAGATAATCATCGGAATATGAGTGTGTAATAAGGACAAAATTACCTTACACCATACTTTATGATTGGTTTTAAAATAAAAACTCGTTACGTGTTGGTAACGAGTTCTCCAATCTCCACTTATATGCGCTGTTGTCAATTATATCTGGAGGAGGTAGAGGGATTCGAACCCCCGCGCGACTCTCGCCGCCTGTCGGTTTTCAAGACCGATCCCTTCAGCCAGACTTGGGTATACCTCCATATTGACATCAAATATAATATCAAAAGAAAAACAGTTAGTCAACCCTACTAAAATAAATTATGAGGAAAGGAAAATTTTACTTTCCCCTTCCTACATTACAGTACTGACAACGCTCATAATTACCAATCACTCATACCGATGAATGTTTAAATTTACTTAATAACTGTTTTTCCTCCCATATAAGGGCGAAGAACTTCTGGAATTATAATTGTACCATCTTCTTGTTGGTAGTTCTCTAAAATAGCTGCAACCGTACGTCCAATTGCAAGACCAGATCCATTTAATGTATGAACATGTTCTGGTTTTCCATTTGGTTCACGGCGGAAACGGATATTTGCACGTCTCGCTTGGAAAGCTTCAAAATTACTACAAGAAGAAATTTCACGATATGTGCCATAGCTTGGAATCCATACTTCAATATCGTATTTCTTCGCTGCTGTAAATCCTAAATCGCCTGTGCACATGCTCATAACGCGATATGGCAACTCTAATAATTGTAACACGCGTTCTGCATCATTTGTTAACTTTTCTAACTCTTCATAAGAATCTTCTGGTTTTACGAACTTCACAAGCTCTACTTTATTGAACTGATGCTGGCGAATTAAACCACGTGTATCACGCCCAGCTGAACCTGCTTCAGAACGGAAGCAAGAGCTAAATGCAGCATATCTTATAGGCAATTGCTCTTTATTTAAAATCTCATCACGATGCATATTCGTTACAGGTACTTCAGCTGTTGGAATTAAGAAGTAATCTTCACTTTCAATACGGAATGCATCTTCTTCAAACTTTGGAAGTTGTCCTGTTCCTGTCATACTTGCACGGTTTACCATATATGGAGGTAATACTTCTTCATATCCATGCTCATCAGTATGAAGATCAAGCATAAAGCTAATTAAAGCACGCTCTAATCTTGCACCAGCACCTTTGTAAAATACGAAGCGGCTTCCTGTTACTTTCCCAGCGCGTTCAAAATCTAAAATTCCTAAATCAGTAGCAAGATCCCAATGTGGTTTTGGCTCATAAGTAAATTCTTTCACTTCTCCCCAAGTACGTGCTACTACATTATCATCCTCTGTTTCACCAACTGGAGCAGATTCATGAGGGATATTTGGAATAGATAACATTAATCTTTCTAAGTCTTCTTCAACTGTACGAAGTTCGTTATCAAGATCCTTTACTTTTTCTCCAACTTCACGCATTTCTAAAATTAGAGCTTCTGCATCTTTCTTTTCGCGCTTTAATACAGAAATTTGTTGAGATACTTCGTTACGTTTACTTTTTAATTCTTCTGTCTGAACAAGTAGTTCTCTTCTTCTCGTATCAAGTTCTTCAAAACGTCCGAAATCAGTTAAATCTTCGCCTCTATGCTGTAATTTCGCTTTTACTTCTTCAAAGTTTGTACGTAAAAATTTAATATCAAGCATTATATACTCCTCCTTTTATTTTATAAAACACAAAAAACTCCCGTCCCTATATAAAGGGACGGGAGTTAACCCGCGTTGCCACCCTAGTTGAAAGCATTACCGCTTTCCTCTCAAGTAGAAATAACGGCTCTTCACCGGGAATGCTTACTAATCCAAAAGATATTCCACATTCCATTCCAGGATGGATTCACAAACTGTTTCTATCGATTTCCACCAACCATCGACTCTCTATAAGAAACGACATTTGTTACTATTTCCTATCAACACGCTTATTTTATAAAATTGTTACCATCAATTTACTATAATCTTATACAAGTTGCAAGTTACTTATACAACCTTTTTCATTTTCGCTTCTTTTACCATTTCAACAAAGTATGCTGTCACACGATGATCATCTGTTAATTCCGGATGGAATGAAGCTGCTAAAAACTGATCTTGTCTTACCGCTACCATTCGGTCACCATGCTTAGAAAGCACTTCAACATTATCAGCTACTTCTACAACATACGGCGCACGGATAAATACACCAACGAAGTCTTCACCCACACCTTCAATTGAAAGCGCAGCTTCAAAACTATCCTTTTGGCGTCCGAACGCATTGCGCTCAACTGTAATATCCATAGCACCAATATGTGCTTCTTCATAGCCAATAAGTGTTTTCGCAAGAAGAATCATCCCTGCACATGTACCAAACATTGGTTTACCAGACTTTGCAAATGTACGAAGTGGTTCCATGAAAGCATACTTATCAATAAGACGGCGCATTGTTGTACTTTCACCGCCCGGTAAAATAAGACCATCAATCTCTTCAAGTTGCTCTATACGCTTTACAACAACAGCTTCTGCACCACTTGCTTCAACTGATTTTACATGCTCACGAACTGCACCTTGAAGACCTAGTACACCGATTTTCACCATTTTAAAGTTCTCCTTTAATTACCATCCACGCTCTTGCATGCGTTGTTCTGGTAATAACGTTGAAATTTCGACACCCTTCATTGCATTACCTAATCCTTTAGAAAGGCTTGCAATTAGTTCGTAATCTTCATAATGAGTCGTTGCTTCAACGATTGCACGTGCAAATTTCTCTGGGTTTTCTGATTTGAAGATACCAGATCCAACAAATACCCCATCAGCACCAAGTTGCATCATTAATGCTGCATCTGCTGGTGTTGCTACACCACCTGCCGCAAAGTTTACAACTGGTAAGCGACCAAGACGTTTAATTTCAAGTAATACTTCGTAAGGAGCGCCAGTATTTTTTGCATATGTCATTAACTCATCTTCACGTAGACTCGCAACTTGACGGATTTCTGCATTGACTTGGCGCATATGACGCACTGCCTCTACAATGTTTCCTGTTCCTGGTTCACCTTTTGTACGAAGCATAGATGCACCTTCTGCAATACGACGTGCAGCTTCTCCGATATCACGGCAACCACATACAAATGGAACTGTGTAATCACGTTTATTTAAATGGTATACTTCATCAGCAGGAGTTAATACTTCACTCTCATCGATATAGTCTACCCCTAATGATTCTAATACACGTGCTTCTACAAGGTGACCGATACGGCATTTTGCCATAACCGGAATTGACACCGCACCCATAACTTCTTCAACAATTGTTGGGTCTGCCATACGAGAAACGCCACCTGCTGCACGAATATCTGCTGGTACACGCTCTAATGCCATAACGGCAACTGCGCCTGCCTCTTCTGCAATTTTTGCTTGTTCAGCGTTAACTACGTCCATAATAACGCCGCCTTTTTGCATTTCTGCCATTCCACGTTTTACACGTTCTGTCCCTGTTACATTTGTCATGTACAAAAACCCCCCTAGGTGAATTGCTTTCCCCCGTTAAAGGCGAAAATTAAGAATACTCTTACATTCTACCACTAACTATCAGATGCTTGTCTACTACTTTTTCATAAAGTCGGTATGAAAAATAGGAATAAAAAAAAGCTCCTATCGTGAGGAGCTTTTAAAACCAACCTTTTACTGTATCAACAGCACTATTCCACATACCACTAAAGAATGAACCAATTCCGCGCATAGCACGAGTAAACCAGTTTGCTTCTTCTACTTCAGATGTCGTTACAAGATCCACTTGCAGTGACTTACCAGTTAAAAATCCAGGGTCGTTTGTATCTTTTGGCGTAATTACCATTTGACCAAGCGCAGCTCCCTTTTTAATAGGTGCTTCTTGTCCCTTACTTGATTCTTTTAATTCTGTTTTATAAACATCTTTACTTCCTTTTGGCACTGGAAGTGAAATAGCTTGTTTCGTTTGAACTGCTACATCTTTATCTTTCGCATTTTCTACTCGTACTGTTTCTTGTCCTTTTACTGAAGAACCTTTTTTATACATTTGTTTCACTTCAAAGTTAGCAAATCCATAATCATATAGCTTCTTTGTTTCATCAAAACGTGCTGTATGAGAACTTGTTTTAATAACTACAGAAATAAAACGCATTCCGTTTCTTTCAACCGTACCAGTGAAGCAATCTCCTGCTTCTGGAGTTGAGCCTGTTTTTAAGCCATCTACACCATCATATTCTTTAACTAAGCCCTTTAACATCCAGTTCCAGTTCGACATTCCAAACTTCTCTTTTTCTGGACGGAATTCTTTTTTAGGGATTTTTGCTGTATCTAACACTTTTGGATAATCTTTAATTAAATGTTGTGCTAAAGTTGCAACATCCTTTGCAGACATTTTATTTTCTTCATCCGCTGTTGTTCCTTCAGGATGCATTCCCTTTAAATCTTTATTCGTTAAACCTGTAGAATTGACAAATTTATAATTTTTCAACCCTAGTTCTTTCGATTTATCATTCATCATTTTTACGAAGTCTACTTCTTTACCTGCAATTGCTTCTGCTAATGCAATTGTTGCACCATTTGCAGAAAAGATTGCCATTGCCTCGTATAACTCTTTTACTGTATAAGAGCCACCATTTTCTAATGCAACATTTGATAATGAAGCATCTTGTGAAACCTTATATGCATATTCAGAAACCTTAATTTTCTGGTCCCACTTAAGTTTTCCTTTATCCACTGCTTCGTGAACTAAATATTCACTCATCATCTTTGTCATACTAGCAATGGATAATAATTCATCTGCATTCTTTTGATATAAAATTTTCCCAGAATTCGCTTCTACTAAAATTGCCGCACCTGCTTCAATGTTTAAAGCGGCTCCTGTTTCAGCTGATGCATTGCTATATGGCATAAAGATGCTACAAGCTAGTGTAAGCACTGTTACCAAAGCAATGAATCTTTTGCAAAACATACCTTTCACTTTTGCTACCCCCAATATCTATGTACTCACATAACCGTTATTCTAACATAATCAAAAAAAAATAGACAGAGATATCAAATCTCTGTCTATTTGTATATAAGACATTATAACGAGTAGTTTGGAGCCTCTTTTGTAATTTGTACGTGATGAGGATGACTTTCACGTAAGCCGGCACCTGACATACGAATGAATTGTGCATTTTCGCGTAAGAATTCTAAATCCTGTGCTCCGCAATATCCCATACCTGCACGTAAGCCACCAACTAATTGGTGAACTGTATCTGCTAAAGGTCCTTTATATGGCACTCGTCCTTCAATACCTTCTGGGACAAGTTTTTTATTGCCTTCTTGGAAGTAACGATCTTTACTTCCTTTTTCCATCGCACCGACAGAACCCATACCACGATACACTTTAAATTGACGACCTTGGTAAATTTCAGTTTCTCCAGGACTTTCTGCAACACCTGCAAACATGCTACCTAGCATAACAACATGTGCTCCTGCCGCTAATGCTTTCACCATATCACCAGAGTACTTAATACCGCCATCAGCAATAACTGGAATACCGTGTTTGCGAGCTTCTGTTGCACAATCATAAACTGCAGTTAATTGTGGTACACCAACACCGGCTACAACGCGTGTTGTACAAATAGAACCTGGTCCAATACCAACTTTAACTACGTTTGCACCAGCTTCAATTAATGCTTTCGTTGCTTCAGCAGTAGCAACATTTCCAGCGATAATATTTAGTGATGGGTATTTAGCACGAACTTCTTTTACCTTATCAATAACACCTTTAGAATGCCCATGTGCTGTATCAAGTACAATTGCATCTACACTAGCTTTTACTAATGCATCAATGCGAAGCATAGCATCCGCTGTTACACCAACTGCTGCTCCAACTAATAAGCGTCCTTGCTTATCCTTAGCAGAGTTTGGGAATTCAATTACTTTTTCAATGTCTTTTATTGTAATAAGCCCTTGTAATACACCGTTATTATCAACAAGAGGGAGTTTTTCAATTTTATACTTTTGTAGGATCTTTTCAGCTTCTTCCAGTGTAGTACCAACTGGAGCTGTAATTAATTGTTCTTTTGTCATTACGTCAGAAATTTTGATTGAGTAGTCTTGGATGAAGCGCATATCACGGTTTGTAATAATACCAACTAACTTTCGCTCATCTAAATTATTTACAACCGGTACACCTGAGATACGATATTTTCCCATAAGATGTTCTGCATCATATACTTGATGTTCTGGAGTTAAGAAGAAAGGATCTGAAATAACGCCGCTTTCAGAGCGCTTTACTTTATCAACTTGCTCTGCTTGTTGCTCAATAGACATATTCTTATGAATAATTCCTAAACCACCTTGGCGAGCCATTGCAATAGCCATGTCAGCTTCTGTTACTGTATCCATTCCTGCACTAATTAACGGGATGTTTAGCTGTAAGCTTTCAGATAAAACTGTTTTAACACTTACTTCTCTTGGTAATATATCTGACCTAGCTGGTACAAGTAATACATCATCAAAAGTCAAACCTTCTTTAACAAATTTAGATTCCCACATAATTGTTCCCCCTATGATACCAGAAATTATTATTAGTAGCTTATCAATTGGTTAAAATACTGTCAAGGACGTATATATATGTTAGAATTTTTAGACAATAAAAGGAGCGTAATATATGCATCAAACATCTTGTACTTGGCAGCAGTTAAGTTTCTTTTTTTCATCTCAAAATGTACAACGTTATCTTGCCCGTTGTTATGAAAAATCCTCTATTCAGGATGCAGAAAAAAAAAGTTTTGAAAATTGTTATCCCTTTATTTATTACTTAGAACACGGGAAAAATTATTATGAATTATATAAGACAGCTCCATTTTCCATTCAACCAATGTTGTTATTTTATGGAATTAGCCAACTGTTTAAAGCATGCCTACTAACTATTGACCCTAACTATCCTGAATCCACTACTGTTTTAGCTCATGGTGTTACAACTCGCAAACGAAAAAAACAAGGGTATCAATTTTTAGAAGATGAGGTGAAGGTACCATGCCCATCAACTTAAGAGTGAGCACAACCTGAGCTTTCGACTCATCGGATCAAAACATTCCTAAAATAAAAGCATACTCTTAAAAATAAGCATCTCAAATAAACCC
>NZ_JAKUFX010000145.1:0-13945 GCF_022663635.1 Bacillus cereus group sp. BfR-BA-01356
TGGTCGGCAACACTCTATCTACAAATTTAAGTATCTCATAAAAATAGATACTCTTGGGTTTATAGGTACATCCCGTCCCTAAAAAACCTAACTTAATCATACGAGGAGGTGTAACTTTAGCTAAGAAAGCTAAAGAGCATATGTGGATATTTTAAAATTATTGATGGTAGTCATTCTTATTGGGTTAACAGCATTTTTTGTGGCTGTTGAATTTGCAATTATTAAGGTACGTAGCAGTCGTATTGATCAACTCGTTAGCGAAAAAAGACGAGGTGCACTGGCAGCTAAAAAGGTAACTTCAAATTTAGATGAATATTTATCGGCCTGTCAGCTAGGTATTACAATTACTGCTTTAGGGCTTGGGTGGTTAGGGGAACCAACCATTAAACATTTACTCGAGCCGTTGTTTTTAAAATTAAAATTCTCACCTGCAATTTCCAGTACAGTTTCATTTATTATTGCCTTTGCAGTAATTACATTTTTACATGTTGTCATTGGGGAACTTGCTCCAAAGACATTTGCTATACAAAAAGCAGAACAAGTTAGCTTATTGTTATCGAAACCACTTATTTATTTTTACCGAGTTATGTATCCGTTTATTTGGGCTTTGAATGGTTCAGCGAGGGTTGTAACTGGTTTATTCGGATTACATCCAGCTTCTGAACATGAAGTAGCTCATTCAGAAGAAGAATTAAGGTTAATCTTATCTGAGAGCTATGAGAGCGGAGAGATTAACCAAAGGGAATTTAAATATGTAAATAATATTTTTGAATTTGATAATAGAGTAGCAAAAGAAATTATGGTACCTCGTACGGAAGTTGTAGGCTTATATGAGGATGAACCATTTGAAACACATATTAAAGTAATCGCGCAAGAAAAGTACACGAGATATCCTGTATTTGGTGAAGATAAAGATGAAATTATTGGGATGGTTAATGTAAAAGATTTATTTATTCGTTATATGGATGGTAATCGGGATGAGGAGTGCTCGATTATGCCATATACAAGGCCAGTTATTGAAGTGCTAGAAAATATTCCAATTCATGATTTACTATTACAAATGCAAAGAAAACACATTCCATTAGCTGTATTGTATGATGAATATGGTGGTACAGCTGGGATTGTTACACTAGAAGATATTTTAGAAGAAATTGTTGGAGAAATTCGAGATGAATACGATGAAGATGAGAATCCTCCTATAGAGCATGTAAGTGAAGGTTATAAAATCGTAGAGGGAAAAGTGCTTATTAGTGAAGTAAATGATTTGCTTGGCATACATTTAATTGCTGATGATGTAGATACAATTGGTGGCTGGATTATGGTACAAAAACAAATCGTTGCTGAAGGAGATATTATTGAGAAACACGGTTTTTATTTTAAAGTCCTTGAAAAGGATATGCATCAAATTAAACGAGTGGAAATAAGGAAAGTAGAAGAATGATTTTCTATAAACTTTAATAAAAAGGATATACAGAAAAATAAATGTTTGCGCTTTCAAAAAAGGTGCTATATAGTGAAGGTGGATACTGAAAAATTCTTCTGAATGATACTCGTGTTTTTAGAGGGCGGATTTTTTGGATAAGGATTTAGAATGAAAAAGTATAGGTGATAAAAATGATAGCAACGAAGGATATACGTATAGAAAAAGATTTTTTAGGTGAAAAAGAAGTACCAAGTGCAGCTTATTATGGTGTACAAACATTACGTGCCGTAGAAAACTTCCCAATTACAGGATATCGCATTCATCCATCACTCATTACAGCAATGGCAATTGTGAAAAAAGCGGCGGCGCTTGCGAATATAGATACTGGTTACTTAGCTAAAGACATTGGGCATGAAATTGCAGAAGCAGCGCAAGAAATTGTTGATGGAAAGTTTCATGATCAATTTATCGTGGATCCTATTCAAGGTGGAGCCGGAACTTCTATTAATATGAATACAAATGAAGTAATTGCGAATAGAGCGTTAGAACGTATGGGATATGAAAAAGGGGCGTATGCGAAAATTAGCCCAAACACTCATGTGAACATGGCCCAATCAACGAACGATGCGTTTCCGACAGGAATTCATATTGCAACTCTTATGATGTTAGAAAAGCTTCTTATTACAATGGAAGAACTTCATTCTGCTTTTCGTAAAAAAGCAAAAGAGTTTGATCATGTTATTAAAATGGGACGCACACATTTACAAGATGCAGTTCCAATTCGCCTTGGACAAGAATTTGAAGCGTATAGCCGAGTGCTTGCGCGTGATATAAAAAGAATTAAACAGTCTCGTCAACATTTATATGAAGTGAATATGGGCGCGACAGCTGTTGGTACAGGATTAAATGCAAATCCTACGTATATTGAACAAGTAGTAAAACATTTAAGAACGTTTAGTGGATTCCCACTTGTTGGTGCAGAGCATTTAGTTGATGCAACGCAAAATACAGATGCATACACAGAGGTATCTGCAGCACTTAAAGTATGTATGATGAACATGTCTAAAATTGCAAACGATCTTCGTATTATGGCGTCTGGTCCACGTGTTGGGTTAGCTGAAATTCAATTGCCAGCACGTCAGCCAGGTTCATCGATTATGCCAGGAAAAGTAAATCCAGTTATGGCAGAAGTGATTAACCAAGTCGCATTCCAAGTAATCGGAAACGATCATACAATTTGCTTAGCATCAGAAGCAGGACAATTAGAGTTAAACGTAATGGAGCCTGTGCTTGTATTTAATTTAATTCAATCTATTAGTATTATGAATAATGGATTCCGTGTATTCCGTGAATATTGTATTGAAGGAATTACGGCAAATGAAGAATTGCTGAAGCAATATGTTGAGAAAAGTGTTGGAATTATTACAGCAGTTAATCCTCATATTGGTTATGAAGCAGCATCTCGTATTGCACGTGAAGCAATTGAAACAGGGAAATCTGTAAGGGAGTTATGTTTAGAACATGGTGTACTGACAGAAGAGGAATTGGATATTATTTTAGATCCATTCGAAATGACTCACCCTGAAATTGCTGGGGCTTCTTTATTAAAAAATAAAAAAATGTAATGTGAAAAACACCGATCCACTTGGATCGGTGTTTTATTTTTAAAAGATATTAAATACAGCGTTTAATTGAAGTAAGCTAATAACAGCTAAGAAGATTAAACTGTATTTCATTGCTGTTTTAAATAGAGCAGATTCTTTACCAACTAGTCCAACTGCGGCACAAGCAACTGCTACAGATTGTGGTGAAACCATTTTTGCCATTGTACCACCTACTACGTTTAAGGCAACGAGTGTAGAAGGAACGATGTTTAACTGGTCTGCTGTTACTGCTTGAAGTGGTGCGAATAAAGAACCACTTGAAACTACTGAACCTGTAATGAATACGCCAATCCATCCTAAGATTGGAGAAAGAATTGGGAATGCATTACCAGTAGAAGAGAATGCAAGTCCAAGTGTAGATGACATACCAGAGTAGTTCTCTACGTAAGCTAATGCGATAACGCTACAAATTGTATATACTGGAGCTTTTAATTCTTTCATTGTTTCAATCATTAATTCTTTAACCATTTTACCTTTTACGCGGTAAACGATAAGTGAAACGATAATTGCTAGTACAATCGCAGTAGTTGTAGAAGAGAATACATCAAATTTGAAAACAGCTGCGAAAGGTGTATCAGCTTTTGTAATTGGTGTAGTTTTCATAACAGCATTATGAAGACCAGGGAACTGAATGTTAAATACTAAGTTTGCTAACGCACCATCTGGAGCAAATAAAGCTTTAATCGGTTTTAAGTTAAAGATTGTTACAAATGCAGTTAAGAATACGAATGGAGACCAAGCATATAAAATTTGATTGAATGTGTGTGATACTTTAGTTTCTTGTTTTTCTTCTTTAGTAGAAGATTTTGGTTGCCAAACACGTAAGAATAATGCAAGAGAGATCATACTTACAACGGCTGCGAAAATATTAGTAAGTTCTGCGCCTAAGAAGTAAGTTACAGCGAATTGAGTAATAGCGAAAGAAACACCACTTACAAGAATACCTTGCCAAGTTTCTTTAATACCTTTAATTCCATCGACCATTGAAACAAGTAAGAAAGGTAAGATAACACTAATGAAAGGTAAAATAAGAACAGTTTGACGACCAATAGTTAATGCGTCAAGTTGAGTTAATTGTGCTGGTACTGTAACTGGAATACCCATAGCACCCATAGCACCACCAGCAATATTAGCTACTAAACAAATACCTGCTGCTTTTAATGGATTAAAGCCCATACCTACAAGTAGTGCAGCTGTAATAGCAACTGGAACTCCTAGACCAGCTGCGCCTTCTAAGAAAGCACCGAAAGAATAAGCGATTAATAATACTTGTAAACGTTGATCATTTGTAATGCTTGAAATACTATCGCGAATAATATTGAATTGCTCTGTTTTAACAGTTAATTTGTAAAGGAAAATTGCGGCGATAACGATAGTACAAATTGGATAAAATCCAGATAAAACACCGAATCCGGCAGATGCTACAGCTACTGTTGCTGGCATTTTATAAACAAATATTGCAAGGATAATAGCGACAATCACACTATAAAGACCAGCCATGTAACTTTTCATTTTGAATCCCATTAAACAAATGATGAAACAAAAGATTGGAAGTGCTGCGATTAGTGCAGATAACCAAATATTGTTTAATGGGTCATAAATTTGTGTCCAAGTACTCATAATAATGACAACTCCTATCTATTATATGTGAAGAAATTCACATTATTTGTGAAATTATTCACAATCAACTTACATGCTTAGTATATTCTCCTTCAACACTATTGTCAACGTAAAAAAGTATAATTATTCCATAATAGTGTTAAAAGAAAAGCTTTGTTCATAAAGTAGACAAAAAACACACTCAAATGAATTTAAGTGTGCTGTATAAACTATGTGCATATTATTTTGCTTATTCAGATGGCATGTTCCTTATAGGCGTATATTAGATGAAGTCTTTTATATTAAGTATAAAGTTTGATATATGCAATTATCTGTCCTGTTTGATCTAGTGGGGGGAACGGTGAGTGGATTTAATAGGAAGTTTTGCACAACAATCCAACCGCTTGCAATACGAATAAAAAATAAGAAACAAATTTTTAATATCACATCATCTCTTTTTACTGAAAATTCCTTTTAGCGTAACAAAGAGGTTAATTATAGTTCAACTACATTACGATAGGTTATCAATTATAGACGGTATTTTACAATACCGTTACTGTGCATTTCAATGAGGTGAAAATATAACAAAAAGCCTGATAAAACAACGTTTGCAAGCAAAGTATTCGTAGGCCATTATTTTGCTTTTTCGTTATATCATATAGTATAATATTCAAAATCAGCAAGGATTTTTTCCTGAATTTTTGCTGATGAAGATGGAAAAATTTTTCGGCTTTATAGGTTGATAAAGTTATGTCGTAACAGGAAATATAAGAACAGATATATAAATAAATAAAAAGAACATAAAAACGCAAATAAAAACGAAAATGAGGGGAACTTTATGAGCCAAAATCAATTCGAATGTCGTATTTCAGAAGAAGATGTACAAATGTTAAGAGCGTTAGCTCACCCACTTCGTCTACGTCTAGTAATGGAACTTATGCAAAGAGGAACATGTAATGTAACACAGCTACAGGAAGTATTAGAAATTCCACAATCAACTGTTTCACAACATTTAACGAAGTTAAAGCAAAATAAAGTAGTACGCTTTGAAAGACGAGGATTAGAAGTGTATTATCAAATCCATAATGATAAAGTAAGTGCGGTAGTAAAAACATTATTTTCTTAAAATTTGAATATTATGGAAAAAGACGTGTAGAATATACGTCTTTTTTTATTTGTCAGAAAGGTAGCGAGAGAGTAAATATTAGCATGTGAGGAAGAAATGACTATCAATCAACATGCTGCCTTACGGAATATATTCTAAAAGGAAAAGAAAAAATAGAAAGGAGTGTAGTAAGCAAAAGGAGGGATAGTAGTATGGATGTAAAACGTGTGAAACAAATCTTATCTTCTTCAAGTAGAATTGACGTTACATATGAGGGCGTACCAGTATGGATTGAGAGCTGTGATGAGCAGAAGGGGAGTGCTCAAGTGTATGATGTATCTAATCCTGGTGAGAGCGTTCATGTGGACGTGACAGCTTTAGAGGAGAAATAATAAAAAAGACGCTTCTAATTTTAGAAGCGTCTTTTTGTTATTCCATCATACTTGCAACTTTTTTAGAGCATAGAAGAAGTACAAATCCTAAGACGATAACGATAATCCCGATACTTGCAAATACTTCAAGGTATCCTAATGATTGTGTAAAGGAAGCAAGTTTACCAGCTAACCAGTTAGCCATACCTGAACCAGCTAACCATACACCCATTAATAATGATGCTAATTTAACAGGTGCAATTGCACTTACCATAGATAATCCGATTGGTGATAAGAATAGTTCTCCAATTGTATGGAACATATAAGTGATAACGATGAATAATAAGTTTGCTTTAACAGTTATATCAGCTTCACTACTTCCGGTTTTTAGAACCGCTAATGTTAAAACCAGGTAACCTATACCTAGTAAAATCATACCAAATGCCATTTTTGTTGGTATTTTTAAATCGCCACGCTTTGATTTAGAAAGTTTTAACCATAGCATAGATACGAATGGTGCAAGGAGTACGATGAACGCTGGATTAACGGATTGGAACCAAGATGTTGGCACTTCCCATCCGAAAATTGTACGATCAACAAATTTATCTGTATAAAGTGTTAAAGAACTACCAGCTTGTTCAAAGCCTGCCCAGAAGAATACTACGAAACAAGTTAAAATTACAATTGCCCAAGTGCGATTTTTTTCTTGTTTTGTTAAAGGTTTCTTTTCAATTGTAGGTTGATTTTTTGATTTTTTACCGACAACTGTTGTTCCAGCTTTACCAAGGTAGCGAGGAGCTAATAAGTTGAAAACAATTTGCCCAACAATCATACCGATACAAGCTGCTAAGAATCCGTATTTATATCCCATAACCATAACGCCATCAACGCTTGTTTTAAAGAAGTCTTCTGCTAAAAATCCACAAATAAGTGGAGCAAAGAAAGCACCTACGTTAATACCCATATAGAAGATAGTAAATGCACTGTCACGACGTGAATCATTTTCATCATACAATTCACCTAACAGTGTAGAAATATTTGGTTTAAAGAATCCATTACCAATAACTAATAATATTAATCCAAGGAAAAGTCCTGTTTTTGTGTTCATTGAGAATAGTACAAAGTTACCGATTGCCATAATAATTCCGCCGAGAGTAATGGCATGACGTCTTGTAATGTAATGATCAGTTAGCCATCCGCCAAGAATTGGCATGAAATATACTGCTGCTGTAAAATAACCGTATAATTGCACTGCAAATGCCTTATCAAATCCTAACCCGCCACTAACCGCAGCAGTTGTTAAATAAAGAACTAAAAGGCCACGCATTCCATAATAACTAAATCTTTCCCACATTTCTGTTAAGAACAACAAGTACAACCCTGGTGGATGTTTTTTTGGTGATTGTTGCTCTCCAGCTTTGTCTAATTTTAAAGCTGCATCCATTTTTGTTTCCCCCTAATCCTGTATAACGGATATTTATGTAATCATTTTAATTTACAAAATATTTAGAGGTCAATAGAATTATATGGAAATAGAAAGAAAATTTCTAAAAAAGTTCTATTTTTCTTCGACCGTTACTGTATTTTGCCCTGAAAACGAGATGATAAGCGTTTTCAAATGTAATAATTGAATTCTAAAAGAAAATAAAATAGTGATTAATCAGAAAATTTAGATTAAAATATTTATTCCGATATAAAGGAAATATATTCTATTTACTTTCTCAATATAACATATTGGGAATAAAAATACAAAACGAAATAATGTGACATTTAAGTGAATTGAAAAATAACCAGCTCCACAGAAGGGAGCTGGTTAAGGAAATATTATTTAACAAAGCGTTTTTCGATGTCATCTAATAGTAGGTTAGCGGCCATTACGCCACCAGCTGTATTCCAAATAACGTCATCAACTTTGTATGCTTTACCATTTTTTACTGCATTTAAATTTTTAAATAGAGGATCGTTTATATACTCTTTTTCTAGTTCAGATCCTTTTTTCTCATTTCCTTTATCGAATGTGAAGTAGAATAATACGTCACCATCCATAGCAGAAATACGCTCTTTAGATACGTTACGCTCTGCAAAATCATCTTTATTTTGATCTCCAGGACGTTTAAATCCAAGTTCTTTTAAAATAACACCAGAGAATGTATCGCCATGATAAATACGAACATCACCAGGCATGAAACGAACCATAGAGATTTCTTGGTTTACTTTATCGCCAAGTTTGCCTTTTAAATCTTTTATACGTGATTCGTAATCAGCTACAACTTTTTGACCTTCTTTTTCTTTATTTAATGCTTTTGCATAAAATTTGAAGTTATCTTTCCATTCACCACGTAATGTTTCTGAGAACACAGTAGGTGCAATTGCTTTTAGTTGTTCGTACACTTTTTCGTGGCGCATTTTATTACCGATAATTAAGTCTGGTTTTAAAGAAGCAATTGTTTCAACGTTAACTTGTCCTTCATCACCAACAACTTTTACATCTTTCATTTTATCCTTAATATGTGGATACCATGGGTCACCAGTCCAAGACTTTACAGCACCAACTGGTTTCACACCTAATTCAAGTAAAGCTTCAGTTCCTTCATTTGTTAAGATAACTACACGTTTTGGATTAGCAGGAACTTCTGTTTTACCCATTGCATGTTCTACAGTAACCACTTCTTTTTTATTATCTTCTTTTGTAGATTCTTCTTTGTTATTTGATTTTCCACAAGCGCTTAAAAGCATTGAAAATGCTAGTAAAAATACAAATACTGTAAACGATTTCTTCCGCATGAAATTCATTATGTACCCCCTACATGTTGAGAATATTTTTCAATAGCAAGCATGATATTAAGCCTTTATCTTTTGATTGTCAATACATATGGGTGAAAATAATTCTCATTTCCGTTGACAATGAGAATTAAGTTGAAATACACTAACAACGTATCATTATACATTGAAGGGGAAACGCTGCATGTTATTAAAAACAAATCGAGCAAAATGGATTGGATTATTTGTTGGAATCATTGCAGTCGTTATTTGTATTTGGGGAAGTATTATTTTTGGATATACAAATACGAGTTGGAAACTAGCATTGGATGCTTTTTTCCATTTTAACGGTTCCAATGAACATATTATTATTCAAAATGTACGTCTGCCTAGGGCGTTAATTGCAGCTAGTGTTGGTGCTAGTTTAGCCATTGCTGGTTGTCTTATGCAAACTTTAACTAAGAATCCACTTGCTTCTCCAGATTTTATTGGATTAAATTCAGGTGCTGCGTTCTTCATAGTTGTAGCAATTGTAATCTTTTCAGTAACATCATTATCAGCTTTCACATGGATTGCCTTTTTAGGAGCGGCGGTTGCAGCTGTACTTGTATTTGCTTCTAGTTCTTTAGGAAAAGAAGGAACTACTCCTCTTAAGTTAACGTTAGCAGGGGTCGCAATTAGTGCGTTATTTTCATCATTAACACAAGGATTACTTGTGTTAAATGAAAAAGCACTTGAAGAGGTATTATTTTGGCTTGCTGGATCTGTGCAAGGGAGAAAGTTAGAAATTTTACAATCTGTATTCCCATATTTATTAATAGGATGGATTGCATCTCTTATGATGGCAGGGAAAGTAAATACATTGATGATGGGAGAAGACGTCGCGAAAGGACTTGGACAACGAACAATTTTAATGAAATCATTCGTGTTACTTATTATTGTACTGTTGTCTGGTGGTTCGGTTGCGGTTGCTGGCCCAATTGGATTTATTGGAATTATTACTCCGCATTTTGCGAGATTTCTTGTTGGAGTTGACCACAGATGGAGAGTACCTTATAGCGGATTGTTAGGTGCAATACTACTAATATTGGCTGATATAGCAGCAAGATATGTCATTATGCCACAAGAAGTACCAGTAGGAGTTATGACAGCATTTATTGGAGCTCCATTCTTTATTTATATTGCACGTAAGAGAGGGCTTAGCAAATGAAGAAATATATTCCGTTTCGTATAGGAAAAGGTGAGCTCTCGTTTTTAATGTATAAACGAGCTTGTCTCGTCTTGTTAAGTTTACTAGTTGTTTTAATAGGATTATTCTTTGCGAGCGCAGGTATGGGAGACATGAAAATTGCTCCTTATGACGTATGGCAAGCAATTACTGGAAATGGCGATGCGATGTCAAATATGGTTGTGAATAAGTTTCGTATGCCACGTATTTTAATTGCTATCCTCGTAGGAATTGCGCTTGCAGTAGCGGGCTGTATTTTACAAGGGCTCGTTCGAAATCCACTTGCTTCTCCTGATATCATCGGGATTACGGGCGGGGCAAGTGTCGCAGTTGTATTATTTTTAGCGCTATTTAGTGATAAAAATAATGCACTAACGGTAAGTATTCATTATATGCCGCTCGCAGCTTTTGTAGGCGCAACGATTGTAGCGGTTTTTGTATACTTATTTGCATGGAAAAATGATGGATTATCACCAATTAGTCTCGTTTTAATTGGTGTTGGATTTTGGGCATTAACGAAGGCGGCAACAACATTATTTATGTTGTTAGCACCAATTTATCAAGCGAGCCAAGCGAATGTATGGATTACGGGTACCGTTTACGGCTCTTCTTGGCAAAATGTTATGGTACTTGCACCTTGGGTTCTCATTTTAACAGTAATATCATTTATCGCAGCTAGGCATTTAAATGCACAAGAGCTAGGGGATGATATAGCGGTAGGACTTGGGGTTCCTTTAACAAAGTCGCGTGTATTTATGTTATTACTTAGTACAGCTTTAATTGGTGGTGCGGTAGCTTTTGCTGGAGGGATTGGATTTGTCGGTTTAATGGCACCACATATTTCACGAAGATTAGTTGGTTCTTTATACGGTGCATTGCTCCCAGTTGCAGCTATTGTTGGTGCAATTCTAGTACTTGCTGCAGATTTAATTGGGCGTACAGTTTTCACACCACTTGAAATTCCAGCAGGGGTATTTACATCAGCAATTGGTGCACCTTATTTTATTTATTTACTTTATAAAAGTCGGAATTCATAAAGGGAGATGAATATGCAAAAAGCATTGGAGACGAAACGTTTGACGTTGTCTTATGGTGAAACAACTATTATCGATGAGTTGAATTTAGAAATTCCAAAAGGTGAAATTACAATCTTTATCGGTTCCAACGGTTGCGGGAAATCAACTTTATTACGTTCACTAGCTAGATTATTAAAGCCAACAACTGGTGACATTTTGTTAGATAATCAAGCTATTCAAAGTATGCAAACGAAGCAAATTGCTCGTCAAATGGCAATTTTACCGCAAGGACCGCAAGCACCTGAAGGGCTTACAGTATTGCAACTTGTAAAACAAGGACGCTATCCATATCAAACATGGCTGAAACAGTGGTCAGAAAAAGATGAGGAAATGGTACAGAAGGCACTTGCAGCAACAGGTATGACAGAATTTGCTGAGCGTGATGTGCATGCTCTTTCAGGTGGACAACGACAACGTGCTTGGATTGCAATGACGCTTGCACAAGATACAGATATTATTTTACTGGATGAGCCTACTACATATTTAGATATGACTCACCAAATTGAAGTGCTAGATTTATTATTCGAATTAAATGAAACAGAACAAAGAACAATTGTTATGGTATTACACGATTTAAATTTAGCATGTCGCTATGCAGATAACATTGTAGCCATTCAAGATAAACAAATATATGCACAAGGTAAACCTGAAGAAGTGGTAGATGAGAAACTAGTACGTGATGTATTCCGAATGGAGTGTCAAATTAGTACGGATCCGTTGTTTGGAACACCGCTTTGTATACCTCACGGAAGAGGAAGACGTGTAGTTAAAGAAGTTGCTCAGGTAATGAGATAAAAAAACGATGAGTGATTCATCGTTTTTTTATTTGGTACAAGAAAATAAGAGGAAGAGAGGAATACGTAAGCGACGTTTATACTCTTCTTCATTTTGAAAATAGGTTGGATTTGGTGTAGCTTCTTTTAATGATGTAATGGTAAATCCGGCTTGCTGTAATAATGTGAAATAATCTTCCGTTGTACGATGATATTTAATAACTTCTTGGTCAATCCATGGTTCAACCCGTTTGCCTAGTTTAAAGTAATCATCGACGAGCCAACTCGTTCTTTTACCACTTGTTTGTAAGCTTTCAAACGAAGAAGTAATAACGGGATGTTGAACGCTAAAGGTAAAGGTGCCATTTGTTTTTAAAGTTTGAAACACATTTTGAAAAATGGTATCAAGATGTTCAATATAATGTAAGGCGAGTCTAGATGTTACTAAATCAAAAGTGGAAGAGGGGTAGGTATAATCTTTGAGGTTTAAAAAATGAACAGATCCATTTTTATTTTCTAGTTGTTTTTTAGCTTTTTCATACATAAGTTCAGAGCCTTCAATGCCGGTGTAAGAGTAGCATCCCTTTTCTAATAATTCCGCGCCAAACTTAGCATCACCACAGCCTAAATCGAGAATTTGTTTTCCTCGTACATGACCAATGAGCTGAAAGAATACTGGTTTTTCAATGGATTCATTTGGGCTATTTTCTCGGTATCTTCGTTTCATATATTGTTCGAAAAATGCTGTGTTATTGTATACATCAGATTCTGTAAATGCCATGTTTGAAACCTCCGGAAATATTTTTTTAATTCTATCAAATATGAAAAGTAAATAATAGATTTATTGTAATGAATCATATATAATCTAAAATTGTAAGCGATTACTTTAAACTATTTTTCTATAATAAATTCTGAAAACGTGTTAAGCTAGTAGAGGGATTATTAGAACTATTAAGACAATAATCCGCTTACATGAACGATGGGAGGCTTCACGATGTCTAGTAAAACACTTGCGAAATTTTTAGAAGAAAATTTAGAGGATTTAAAATCAAAGGGGCTTTATAACGTAATTGATCCGCTTGAGAGTTCAAATGGACCGATCATTACAATTGGCGGAAAAGAATATATTAACTTATCTTCAAACAACTATCTGGGATTAGCAACAGATAGCCGTTTGCAAGAAGCAGCAATTGGTGCTATTCATAAGTACGGTGTTGGAGCAGGGGCTGTTCGTACAATTAACGGTACTTTAGATTTGCATATTAAGTTAGAAGAAACAATTGCAAAGTTTAAACATACAGAAGCAGCAATTGCTTATCAATCAGGATTTAACTGTAATATGGCAGCGATTTCAGCTGTTATGGATAAAAATGATGCAATTCTTTCAGACGAATTAAACCATGCTTCTATTATTGATGGTAGTCGTCTATCAAAAGCAAAAATTATTGTTTATAAACATTCGGATATGGAAGATTTACGCCAAAAAGCAATTGCGGCGAAAGAATCAGGTCTTTACAATAAATTAATGGTAATTACAGACGGTGTCTTTTCAATGGATGGAGATGTTGCAAAACTACCAGAAATTGTTGAGATTGCAGAAGAGTTAGATTTAATGACATACGTAGATGATGCACACGGTTCAGGTGTACTTGGAAAAGGTGCAGGAACTGTAAAGCACTTCGGTCTTTCTGATAAAGTTGATTTCCAAATTGGTACATTATCAAAAGCAATTGGGGTAATTGGTGGATATGTAGCAGGGAAACAAAATTTAATTGACTGGTTAAAAGTTCGTTCACGTCCATTCTTATTCTCTACAGCATTAACACCAGCTGATGGTTAGTGATAGGTAAGGATTTGAAGTTATCTCTACCTTTTCCCCCACTCCACACCGTACGTGAGACTTTCACCTCATACGGCGCTCCATCTAATTTGTTTATTGTTTAATT
>NZ_JAKUFX010000146.1:0-13594 GCF_022663635.1 Bacillus cereus group sp. BfR-BA-01356
TTTTACATAAAATACTGGTCTAGTTTCGTGATGTCTTTTTTAAGCAATTTGTCCTTTGATAACTTCAAAAGATATTATTTTTCAGTTGACATACTACCGCAGGTCTTTCTACAAAAAAAAGACACATCCCATTAAGGGATGTGCCTTTGGTTTATCCATTCAGCTACTAGTTTAAGAAGGATATCTTATTGTGTTGATTCATCTAATTATACTATATTTTATTCTCATTTCCTATTTCTCATGTAATACCAATCTGTTAATTTATAAAGTACGTCTTCCTTACCAACCCAATTCCAACCAACTCCACTTCCTCCAGGGAATGGATCGTCAGGAAATACTCTTCTTTTTATGAAATCATCATACGCAACACCCTTAATCTCTACTTGCTCAGTTAAACATAAACTCATTTCATTGATACCTGCTGGAGCTGTTTCTACATTAAAAGTGTATACACCATCTTTTGTCTTCAGTGGTGAATACCATTTTTGGCCACCATCAATGATTTTCTCTTGTCCATCCCAATATAAAGACTTAGTTGGTCTTTTACTATCAAAAACATGTCCTGTTGCTTCAGATAAATACATATTTTTAGGTAGGAATTTTGCTGTAGTATCTTTAAGTTCTTTCTTCTCTAAATCTTGAGTAGACTTTAATCCTTCGTCTGCAAATGGGTATTGTGCCTTAGCAGCAGTAAATACACCAGGGTAATTCGCATTCCAATCATTTTTGTACTTACCGTTTACTTCATACGAAAATCCATAACCAGAATGTAGCTTAGAAGGAGCTAAATTACCAATACTCCCTGTCAAAGTTTCATAATACATTTCCCCAGTTATATCTTCTTTTGATACACGTTCACTTACTGTTTCTACTACACCTTTTACACTCGTTACACCACACATTGCCTTTTCTTTTGAAGGCTCATAGATTGCTGTTTTAATAGGATTATTTTTGTACGTAGTTTCCTCGATGTCTATACGATTACCAGCAGGGTTAATTTCCGCTTGAATTGTTCCTTTACCTTTATGTTGCCAGTCAAGGTTCAGGGTTTTCTTTTCTCCCTCAGTTAATCTTACCTTTTGTAAAGCTACTTGTTGTCCGTTATGTTTTAACACAACTACTGTTTCAGGATTCATATATTTTTCTTCTAATACATCTAACTTTTTAATTTTATTCTTCTCTTTTTCTAGTTTCTGCCTTGCATTATCTAGCCTACTTGCCGCACTATCTAGTTTATTTTCTTCCCAAGAGCAGTCTCTATCATAATAGTGGTCCTTTCCCTCGGCATCTACTTCATGAATTGGATTACGACGACAATAACTTAAGCTGGATTGTGCACTATCTCTATCAGATTCAGTGCTGTTTATTTCTTGTTGAGACTTATTAATATTGTTGTTTACTTTTGCTCTATATTGGTCACGCTCTAGTTTAAAATTATCACGTGATACATCTACTCTTGTTTTGATATTCTTTCCTTCTCTTGCTGTTTCTCCTTCAATTCGGTCAGCAGAGAAATCAATTTTATATTTAAAATCATCTTCATCACCTGGATCTGGATTAGGTGTTACTTCTGTACCACAGTTTCCATCTACAATAAAATCAACTGTTTTCTCGTTTGACCCCCTTTGAACCCCATCAATAATTTTTAATTTTGCAGTATAACGACCACACATCTGAGGCTGCCAACTTATATCTTCTTTCGTAAATCGTCCTGCATCACCTTCATTTGGTTTTTGATTATCTTTTTGTGGCGTTGAACGTAAGTAATTTTCTTGATGATGCACTGTTTCACCACTTTTAGTAATATCTAGTAGCCATTGCACACGATTTCGTTCACCTGCTATCGATGAATAAGGGTTACCTATATCGAGTTTGGGACCACGTTCTGTATATCCTTTCTCTTTACTTACATACTCGAAACCGTTAAATATAAACTTAACAGGTGTATCCTTCTTACCACTAGAGACTTTAAAATCTTTTATTTCAGGTTTACTAGTTCGTACATACCATAGACTATATTTATTTATTCCATTTACGCCACCAGCACCTGCATATCCACCAGAAAGATAGGCTATATCACGAATCCAATAAAACAGACCATATGATTTTGGTGAATTACCATTAGATACTGTGTGCGAATCTATATTATTTAGGACAAATTGAGAATTACCCCAATATTTATCAGAAATGATAGATTCAGTAATCCTCTCTTTTTCCGTTATCATACGATCCCCAACAGCGATAGCACTATTCCAATAACCTTCATTCGAAATCCTCACATAAGGCTCAGTTAGGTCTTCTCTTTGTACTAAGTTTGCTTGTGGGTTTTCAAAACTAAAAGAGCCATTGTAAACAGCGGGGTAATGAAGACCTCCTTTGTACGCTAAATCTATACCAGGTGGTGCATAATTACTCCCAAAACGATAAAACTTACCTGTCATTTGTAATTTTCTAGAAGTAAGAGAGGTATCATTTGTTCCGTTATAAAAAGGAACATCCGCATTTTTCGCACTCGCTATACTTGGAATCATTAATGCTGTTGAGGTACACAGTAACAACAAACTTCTTTTTAATTTCATAATTTTCCCTCCTAAAACAAAAAAAGGACACACCTATACCATTGGCTGGTACGTTAGGTGTGTCCTTTCCGTATCTTAATAAATATAATATTCGATTTTAATCTTATAATCTTATTATAAGATTATTTAGGTTCAATTAAAATAGACATTGTATCACGGATCATAGTTTTTCCAAGACGAATTTTATAATCACCTTTTTGGTGGTTAGTAATTGATTTTGAATCAACAGCATTTTGAATCTCCTGATTCAAATCTAATCCTGTTAAGTACGCAACCCATTTTTTAGTTAATTCAACAGTCGCTGAATTATTATCTAAAAAAGTAATGTTAAAAGTGTCTCCTTCACCTTCTACTACAAATTGACCGCCGGCATATGAACCTTCTGGGTAATACATACCTTTGTCTAGAATAGTTACAGCACCATTTAAATTAGCGTATTTTAAATTCGTATTATATTTACTATTAATCTCTTTTAAAATATTTTGCGCTTCTGGAGCTAATTGTTTTTTTACAGTAGGATTCTCTAGCGCAGATGGATGAAAATCAAAATCTGGTTGTACTAGGCTTTCTTCTAAACCTGCTGGTACTTCAGGTTTTGGGTCTGGCTTCACTTCTGGTTTTTCTTCTGGTTTTGTTTCAGGCTTTGGATCTGGCTTCACTTCTGGTTTTTCTTCTGGTTTTGTTTCAGGCTTTGGATCTGGCTTCACTTCTGGTTTTGTTTCTTTTTCAACTGCATTAATAGAGTTATATAGGAACTGACTATACGCTTCACGTGTTACAAACATTTTTGGAGAATACATATTACCTCCTGTACCAATAGTAACGCCATTTTCTTCTAATGCGCTGATTGCTTTTAGTGCCCATGAGTTTTTATCAACATCTGTAAATGTTGTTGTTTTCGTTGACTTAAATTTAAAAGCATTAGTAAGTACTTGTGCCATTTGTTCACGAGTTAAAATATCATCTGGACCATATTTCCCATCACCAAATCCATTCACAAGTCCTGCTTTAGCAAGTGCTAAGATTTCTTTTTCAAACAAATGTCCTTTAATATCAGTAAAAGGATTTTTGAAGCTAGCATCTGCATCTGCTGGTTTTACGTACATATAAATCATACGAGCAACTTGCCCACGAGTTACATTATCACCAAAGCCAAAGATATTATTTCCGTACCCTTGCACTACTTTACGATTTGTTAAATCATAAATTGCTTTTGTAGACCAGTGATTTGCTGGAACATCATTGAATTTTAATGAGTCTGTGTTATCAGCCTTAGCAGTAAATGCTCCTGCTCCTAGTAATGATGTACCCATTATTGTTAGTGCTGTTGCTGTTTTTAAAAATTTGTTAGCCATTGTTTGTTCCTCCAAATATATTAGTTTTTCATAGATTCTTTTATTGTACCTAATTTAAACATAAAATCCAGATAATTTAACATATAAATTAATTAATTAACATTTTTTATAACTTCTGTTCTATATAGGTATATTTTTCTGACAAAAAAACTATACTTTTCAGCATAGTCTTTTATAGTACAAATCTTAGAATTTTCATTACTTAAAATATACTTGTCCCAATCCCTCTTTACTCGCCCATATCGGAGCTTTTATGCCATCTACACCAATCAGCTTAAATATGAAGAAATGGTGTTCTGCTTTCACCTTAAAAGAAAGGGATTGATTATGATCGATGCGTCCCTTTGTATACTCATACTTCCATCCATCCATCTTTTCTTCTTTCATTCTTTTCTCTATCCCAGGGACTAAATCCACCCTTTTTCCATTGTAATCATATTGAAATCCACCCTTATTTTCTGCGTTTTCTACCATATCAGCAGCAAAGTTATGTGCTTTCACTAACTGTATTCCATACAAAACGCCTTCGGGTAAAAGGCTAATTAATAATAAAGAAAAGGTAAGGAATAGAGCCGTAGTTACTGTATTTTGCATTTTTAATGCACCTACTCTTTTTCTTTATTTTACGTTTCCACCTAATTGTTTTTCTTTTCCATTCGCATCATAAATAATAATACTTCTCGCTTTACTCTTTATCGTTTCTTTTTTTGCATCAAATTGCTTAAAATAACTAGCAGCTTCTGCATCACCTTCGACAGCAATCATTGCTGGTTTTTCCTGTACATCATGTACAGTGAAGTTACGTTTTGAAGCGGGATCTTTAAAATCCGCATTACCGTTATACGCCTTTTCAAACTCTTGTTTCGCTTTTTCTGGATCAATAGCTATTTCTTCTTCTGCACGCAGAGTACCTACTTTTACAGACTTAGCCACAGCTATCTCGCCTCCCCTTTCTAAAGACGATTTATTATCAGTATGTGTTGTATCTCCAATCACCATATCAGTTACAAAGAATAGACAACCTACAAATAACAGCAACATACTTGCTGCAACAATAAACTTTTGCATTCCTCTTCAGCCTCCTTAACTTTCAGACTTTCGAAATCGAAATCCACTTAAAATGGAACTTTTTTTGGAATTCAACAATTGATTTGGTAGCAATAACTCTGCTATTTCCTTCATTATTCCTTCTAACTCTTTATAATAGTTGCGACTTGATAGTAACGTACTATTATTCAATTGTGACTCGAACACATCTTCTATTTCATATGGTGGTAAAGCAGTTAATACCTTATCTCCAAAGCATTCTTCTACTATTTCATGCTTTAAAAGTACAGGAGAAAACTTATTCCCAATGATCCTCACTTTCTCTAAACCTAAGTAAGAAACGAGCTTTCTCTCTTTTTGTGTAAGAGGATGCGCTATCTTTAGCAATTGATGCAGATCTGGTTCCGCTACAAAGAATATGTAATCCGCCATTTCACATATCTCATGGTATAAATCTTTATCCCAATCGCTCCCTGCATCAATAATAGATATAGGTGCTTCTTGGTTGGCCAATAAAACCTTAATAAAATGGTCGAAGTCCTGCTCTGTTTCGTTTTGAAGCTCTTGGTCAACTATAGGATTCTTTACAATATAATTTATTCTTCCTTGCTTCCATTTTGGAATTAATAATATATCAGATTCCTTCTGTAGCATCTCTTTATATCGCTGCAACATAAATTCACTACGATAGTTTTCTGGCGCTTCTGTATATCCCTTTAATAACGGATACGTATAACCATCATCATATAGATTCTCTATATAATTCACATCAATCTGTAGTTCATTTAAGTAAGCGGCTAAAAGATGTGAAACAAAAGTGGCACCACTTCTCCTATTCATGTTGGCCACAACAATTGTTCTTCTTGGAATAGCAATACCAATTTGTTTCTCATATACTGGCTCAAAAGCCAATTTATACTGTTTTTTTATAATTGGCGCTCTTGGCGTTTCTTCCTGAATAGACTTACGCTTTTGTTTGTTTTTAAATAATTTTAAATTAGAGTGTGATTCACTGTTGTTACCTTCCTCTAATTCACTTGATACTTTCGCTTCTTCCTCATCAAAAGGCACTTCAGACAATTTCGTATGTTGCGGTGCTTGACTTGCTCCTACAATTTCCACCACATTTTTAATATCCGATTCCTGTAGCAGCTGCGGGATGACTTTATTATCAATATCAATTTTACGAGAGTTAAAAATGTCATAGATACCTAGATAAATCAGTTTCCCTAAAAATTCATCATTATTTTCACGCTCTGTAAATACTACAATGCGAATATCCCGCTGAAAGCGAATGTCTCTTAACTTCTGTAAAATAATTAATTCTCGCTTATCTTCGTGTCCCGCATCAATATTTAATCGTTTGTCATTAATACATAGAATATCAGGTTGCTCCGTATCTAGAATTTCATCTAAATACTTTATGTGCATGACATCACTATCAGCTACTTCAAATCCTGCACCAACAAAATCCTCACGTAAATATGCCGTATACACAGTATCACTAATAGCTAATACAATCTTTTTCATTATGAAAAACTCCTCTTTGATAGAAAATCACTTTAAAGTAATAGCATGTTTTCAAAAGGCACTTTTGTTGCGTTTTGTATTTTTGTTAATAGTTCGGTGAGAAGCGATTCTATTTCAAATCCATCCAAATTACATGGCATATTATCAATAAGGTTATATTTGACTCTAACCTCTAAACGATCCTCTATTTCTTCTAACGGCATCGCACTAAATAAACTCTGTTCATATATAAATCCATCCCGAAGATTTTTTTGTATTTCTGTCTTGTCTTTGTAAACAATGGTTACTTGTGCTAATTCAATAAAAGGATTATCTAAAGTTAATTTTGTATTCCAGTTTAGACTCCAGATTTCACAGCGGCCATCCGCATGCACAACATTAGCAGCTACAGATGGAGTAATTGTAAATAAACGATCTACTGGAACATTTGTAAAAGTAGTTGTTTTTCCTTCAACTACTTTCAGTCCTCTTTCCTCACGTTCATGCTCAAGCGAAATTTCCGCACCAAACAATGCAATTTCACAAAATACTTGTTCCATTATGGGTTTAATGCCTTCATACGTTCGAACAGCAAATACACTAAATTCTTGTGTTTCATCCGTTCGAACTAATTCATAAATGCTAAATTCCGCTGCATTTACAATTGCAAAAGGAATATCTTGTACAAAATTAGGATTTATAAATAGAGAATCCGGAATCACTGTCTCTGGATGTTTGAAAAACTCTAAACCAAGCTGATATCCTTTTAGAAATGCATTCTTAGCAGCAGCTGGGAATAATGTTTCAAATCTTTTGAGATTGCTTTTAAATTGCTTCTCTTCGACCTCGTTATTAAATTCTCTATCTTGTAAAATGTTTACACGATCAGCAAGCAGTAAAAAATAGTAATTAATAAGAGAATTAATTCTCTCCTCAAAAACTTGATTATCTTTACAATATTTATCAAATCTTCTTTTACTTTCACTAATAATTTCATTCATTCTTTAATACTCTCCTTATCATTTTCTAGTTATTAAATAAAAAAAGACACACCAATGGCAGGTATATGCCCTCGGTGTGTCCGTTTAGCAAGAATTAAATATCTCTCAATTTGTATATTAATTTTAAACAATAAAACTTATGTATAAGATTATCTATATAATATCTAAATGTCAATACTACTTCGCAATTATTAAATAAACTCACAAAAATAATGCTTCTAATTGATTAACCTTTTCTTTTTTGCATATGTCATTTAATAACCTAATTCAGGTAATACTATTAGTATATCTAAGTATAGGATTTTCATAACAAAATTTCGATTTTTTTATTTACAACTAAATTTCAAAAGTAAAAAACATTCATTTAATATATTCCTTACCTTAGAGAACTTTAAATATAAAACAATCTTTATATTACTCATAGCATAACTAACAGCAAACGACTAAAGCATATTAATGTTATGTAAACAATAAAGCGACACAAACTCGTTCAGTTGATATTAACATATCAACTGACATTGACATGAAATTTCATATTGAGAGATGAATACAAGTTAAACTAACCATCCAGTTCATACCTAAGCCAATTTATTAATTACATATTTCGCAAACAAAAATTATAAAATTGCTTTTAAGTTCCTATTTTAGTTATTAGACAAAAAGCACGCTAATAATGAATATACATCCATAACATATTTTTCTTGTAACAATTAAAATGACTTTTAGTTAGTATATACTTATATTGGAATGATACACAAAATCATTTCTTCTACTCAAATACTATAAAAACTACAATCTATAATTATAGATTGTAAAGATATTAGCTGCACTTTTTTTATCATAGAAAAGAACTCATACTTATAGTATGCCCAAATAAATAAGTCGTATACCTAAGTATTACAACTGCTATTTATAACCAAAACTCCCAATATGCTACACCGTTCTTTTTATAAACCTCCTTGATCAAGAAGGTTTCAAAGAAAGTCTATCTCCATTTAATTTTTAACACAATTTGAAGTACACAACCCCAAATTTGTTAATGTCATATAAACAATTAACCAACACTAATACCCTCGAATGAAATTAACATATCAATTGACATTGATATGAAAGGAAATAAAAATGTACAGATGTTAATTTCATATTGATATTTTATGTGTTATATCAATCCGATGATACTCAGATATAAATTAACGTAAAACCAATTAGTAGATCTACATTTATTATCATTAGTTACTGGAATGTAATAACTAACAAACCAGCGCATGCTATATTTTATTACTAATTACTTTTATTAACTTTCTAATGGGTATTTAAGTCATAAACACCCATTAGAATAACTAGTATCTCTAAATGTAAATGGCAGTTTCTATTTCTGATCAACATGACATTAACAATTAGGATGATTTATCCTTTGTTTGGGTGTTTTTTTGTTAATGTCGTATTAATCTCATAGCAATCCTTCATTTCATGTTAGTGTTATCTTTATGGATATTCGAAGTATGCTTATCTAATTTTTGTTAACATATCAATCTCATTGTCTTATTTATGGTTTTATTAATATATGCAAACATACACTAGAGATCGGATATCTACAAAATACATCACTTGGATTATTCTAGTATTCTAAGTCGAACCTTGGTATCTTAAAAACTTCCTCAAAATTATCTATAAAATCCTTCGTTTATGGTTCACATTTCATGTTAAAAGGTAATCTTTTTAGATCAGCATGTATACAAAGGGTTGATCTATATCTATTATGGTTAACAAAACATTGACAATAGGTGTTCGTATGTTATTAGTAGGTGGTTGTAGTATTGATTTCATGTCAATGTCATGTTTCATGTTAATGTCAACTCACAGGCTCAATCTGTTCTTTAATACTGATAAAGATCATTTTGTTGATACTGACTACATAAATTTCTATCATGACATGCAATATACAACTTAAATTGTACATTCTATACTAAGTTAATATACATAAGTAGATCCTAACTTGTATGTAGCAAGTAAATAGGGAGTAGGACGAACCTCTTCGAAGCATTATGATTGTACTCCTATATCCTTAAATACCGTTTTGTTTATTGAACAATACTAACTCTACATTAATATTATTTACTTTTTACTAGCTTTTATACGTGATAATTAGATTTTGGGCGTTACTTTGTGTATTTTCCGTTATATAACCGGATTATATCCTTATAACTTATTTACAAAATGGCTTTATTTCCTTATCATTAATATTAAGTAGCCTAATTTGTTAATCTCATAGCAACTATCAGTAGCGCTACTACAATAATATATATATTCCCATTAACAAAACATTACCAATTATATATTTCAAATTGGTAATAAAGTTACTGATTCACCGAATTCTATGCTAAACGTCAATGTTTTGTTAACAAGTATATGTTTACATGTTAATTCTATATTTCATGTAATTCACTGGATTGGTAGGGATTTTCACAAATATTATCGAAATACTAGCTAACATGTTAATCTCAGCTCACATGTTAATTATAATTAGTTATTTATGAGTTGATTTTTGAGGAGGTAGTTACAATGATTGAGCAAAAAAATGAAAAACAAGACCATCAAATTAACGATGATGATATATTAGATGATAATGTTTTCGAAAAAGCATGGCGGATAACAGAATTCTCAAAACTAGTAGGACGTCATCATAATACAGTTTATAATTGGTTCAATATCCTAGAAGAAAAGGGACTTCATGAAACTTTAAGAACTCAAAATACAAATGAAAAACTCTATAATGCTTTAGATCTTGAAATTGCTCTATTTATAAAGCAGAAAAGGGATGAGAAATGGTCTCTAGATGCAATTATTGACCTTTTACCACACCAATTTGATTTAAGACCAGTTTCACCAGAACATCAAACAAATGAGGTATCCACTGAATTAAACCTTCAAGCTACTGCTGAAATTATTGAAAAAATGGTAACTAAACAGTTAGAAGAAAAAATAAAACATATTGAATCTCATTATGAAGAGAGGGTAGAAAGTATATTAAAGCAGTTACCACAACCAGAAGATGTAGAAACGCTAAAATTACGCCAACGCCAAGATAGGCTTGATAATTTTATTATTGAGCATAGGGCACGTCAGGAATTAAGAAAACAAGCAGAGAGCTTATGGAATAACAAACCTGAGGAAGAGCGCACTAGAAAAGCAGGCTGGTTTAAAAAAGAGGAAGACTTGAGTAAAAAACAACTCTTCATAGAGCAGTACATACAAGATAATATTATTGAGTATATAAAATCTCTTATGGATTCAGTGGAATAATAAAAAAGTCTGGAACTTAGTCCAGACTTTTTTATTATTTTGTAGTACCAAACATCTTATCTGGATCTAGAAAATCTGCTAGATCTTCATCTTCATTTGCTCCAGCATTATTATTTTCTTCGTCACTACCCATATCAATAAAATCTCCAAATGCAAAACCTAAATCCTCATCCTCATCTATACTTTCAATCGTACTAATTTGAGACTTTTTATACTGAATTTGGCTTTGTCTTTCTTTAAATTCATTAAATTCTTCAACTAAACCTTTAGATAATCTCGATGGTAATGCATCGGTTTTATAGAAGGTATATACAGTTCCTAAGAAATCATTCTTACTTACCAAATATCCATTAAAAACTGTACCATTTATAGGTAAATTATTTGAAACTTCTACCTTAGCGTCATCCATAAAGGAATCATTAATATTCTTTTGCTCATCTAGGATAGCAAGCATACCAAAATGATGTACTTTTGATGCTTCAACAGAACCATCATCGTTCTTCTTCATCAAATCAATCGGGGGATGGAAAGAGCTTCCTCTTAATGATTCTTGGAACATTTCTATAATTGCATGGCTATTTTCTATTTGATTCATATTACGTGAAACCTTATTAATTACTAAACAGCCCGTTTTCTCAAGTAAAATACGTTTAAAATCTTGAGAATCCAGTATTACAGATGTACCAGATCCATTAGAAGCGGTATTTAACTCATGAATAATTTCACTAATACGTTGATTTGCATAATCTCGTGAATTAGCGATACCTTTTTTCTCATTTTCATTCAATTCCTTAAATTCATCGTAAAAATGCTGGTTATCAGCAAACACAACAAATGCTACACCTTTTGATTTATCATTTGCTAATTTCCAAATTTCCTGTGAAAATTTATTTACTTGTCGTAATACATCAGGCCCATCTGCTCGGACGGGAAGAGTTACAACAATCCCCATTTTAATAAAGTCTTTGCGCTCAATAGCATTTTCAAAGGCTATTCTCGCAAACTTCGCTTGATTCGCCTTGATTTCAGACATTGGATATAGCTGCGCAACTTTTTGTAATTCTTGTCTGATTACTGGCTTGTTATGAAAAGCCGAAAATTCTTCAATAGCCTTAATGATTGTAGAAGTTCCAGTTCCTCCACCTAAACCTGCAAAAAATAAAACAAGTTCATCTGAAGGTCTTACTCGTTCAGTAATAAATTCTTTTAGCTTTTCTTTTGCTTCCTCATTTGAATCAAGGACCTTTACTGCACGCTCAGGATTCTTACCTAAACCACCTAATTTCAGTGAAACTTGATTACTTTTGGGTACATTTTTTAATTCAGCTAGATCTCCATCATTACTATTTAGTGCTAAGCAATTATATACTGCTGTACCATCTGTATGTGTATATTCCGCAAATTTATCTACCATTCTAGTACCAGCTTGACCAAAACCGACCATCGTCATTTTAACTGCCACTTCATTCTTCAAGAAGTTTTTTGCCATTATTTTATCTCTCCTTATTTATCTTTTTTCTTTTCCCTAACTCAATCAGTACTTGTTGCCCTCTATAAGTTGAGATCAAAAATTTATATGGGTGCATGGTTTTTTCATAGATTAAAGACATTGATGATAGTGTACTCACACTTATTTCAGCTGAACGTCTAGATATATTCGTACGTTCAACCTCTAAAGAATAGGATTTCCCCTTTTTTTTCTTTACTCTCCTATCAATAACTACATTTTCCACTATTTCATTAATAGATATGCCCCTCATGTACTTCGTCTCTTGAAATTGTTTATTTACTATGTTTCCTATGTATAGAAATACACTATAGAGTATCTCATCTTGTTCAAGTATATCAGCAAACATGTTTACTACTTCATCCGCAAACTTGATTGTTTGATATTTTTCACTTAAAACTTCGTTCAAGTCGTCCCCCCCTTAAAACACTGGTTAATTATTCCTAGAAACATAGTACATCATTACACGTTGTATATCAAGTCATTATAAATAAAACTTATATACAGGACTTGTATATAAGACTTATAAAATTAAAAATAGAATTAATATATATATTATAAGGGTTTATGTATACGCCTTATATATAATGCGTATACATGTTATATCAATCTTAAATTTCATGTGATTGACATTTCAAAAAAGATTATTAAAAAACCCAAATTAAAATTCTAAAAAACAGATTAAAAACCACCAATTTTTTCAACATAAAAATCCCAGAAATAATTATACGTTTTATATATAAGCTTTACATATAAAACGTATAAAATAATGCTTTTATATCGTAGTTAAATCAAAAAACAAATTATCTAGTTTACATACAAGTTTTATATAAGTCTCTTATATAAAACTTGTATGTAAACTGTATTTGTAAAGCTTATATAATTCAACTAAACTTTTTTAATATTCCAACAATAAATATTGTTCGAGTGTATTTATATTACTAGGGAGATTTCAAGACATTCTTATAGCAATTCACACTAAGTTTTTCTTTGTTACCTAGCTGTTTTAACAGGATTTATCACTTATAAGACCGCTCATTGTTAATGTTATGTTAATGTACTGTTCTTCACTTAGTACTTGTTAGTTCACATTATTATATATGTTATAAGAAAAATTATCCTCTTTTCCTCATTTGAATTCAATTCCTTGTCAATTTCATTCATTCCTCAAAAGCCAGTAGATATAAATGCTAACTTAAATATGTACATTAACGCTTGAATAAATATGTACATTTTCAATTGGATTCTCCATACTGACTCTGAGGTGGTTAGTATGTATATTAAGCTAGATAT
>NZ_JAKUFX010000147.1:0-13516 GCF_022663635.1 Bacillus cereus group sp. BfR-BA-01356
GTTTTTGATTCATATTCATAAAAAACACGTCACCCTTTCTCATTAACATAAGAAAATAGTAACGTGCTTTTAACTTCAAAAATAGTCTAAATCCTTAAGTTGATGGATGTGGGAGTGAACCCCTATGCTTGAATTGTTATTAATACCTGCAGTTTCGCTCGGGTACGCTTTGCTAAATGATAGTTTAAAAGGTAAAGAGGATGATAGAAAGAAGATACAAGTATTCTTTGAAGTAAGTGGGATTGCAATTAGGAAGGATGAAAAATTACATTATCCGGTTTTTCTTGAAAGAAAAGAAGATGATCGTAGTACGACTTATGTATATAAACTTCCGTTAGGGATGCCATCTAAATTAATACAAAAGGTTGAGGATGTTGTAAGTGAAGGATTAAATAAGCCTGTACGTATCAAATACGATAACTACAAGATAATGATTCGGGTATTCAGTAAACGTATCCCACAAAAGTGGTGTTGGGATGAGGGGCTAGTAAAAAAAGGTGAATGGCAAGTACCGATGGGGCAAAGCCTCGAGAAGTTAATTTATCATGACTTTGATAAAACTCCTCATATGGTACTAGGTGGTCTTACACGAATGGGGAAAACAGTATTTATGAAAGTACTACTTACTACTTTGATTGAGGCGAATCCTGAAAATGCTCACGTGTATTTAATTGATTTAAAGGAAAAGGGATTGGAATTTAGCGAGTTCAGCGGCTTAAAACAGGTGGAAGAAGTGGCTGATTCTGTAGAAAAAGCACATCATGTACTAAAACAAATAATGAAAAAAATCGAAGAGCGTGGAAAATTCATGAAGGAAAATGGTTACAAAAATATTGTTGAAACAAAAGAAAAAGATCGGTATTTCGTTATTGTTGATGAGGGTGCCGTACTTGCTCCGGCCAAAGGATTACCACGTCCCATTAATAAAATTCGAGAAGAGTGTCAGTACATGCTTAGTTATATAGCGACTGTATCGGGCGGCTTAGGATTTCGTTTGATTCTGGCTACACAATATCCGACCGTTACGTCAATCCCATCAGTAGTAAAACAGATGTCCGATGCAAAGTTAGGATTTCGGCTACCAACATATAAGGCATCTGAGGTTGTTCTTGATGAATCGGGGCTAGAAACATTGCCGTCCTTACCTGGTAGGGCTATTTATAAAACTGATCGATTAACGGAGCTGCAGGTACCTTTTATCAGCGATAAATTGATGTGGAAACATCTAAAACAATACGAGGTGAAGAAAGATGAACATCCAGACACATATCAAAATAAACCGTCAGATGACGATTCTGACCTCGATTAGAAAGCTGAAATTTGCTACACGTAGGCATCTAATGGCAATACATGAAATGGGAGGGATTCGTAACGCAAATCGTATTTTAAAAGACCTCAGTCCTTATGTAAATAATACAGTGTACCAAAAAGAGTACGTGTATTATTTAAATAAAAAGGGCCGTGAACTGTTCGACGATACAGAGAAGATTGTACCAAATAGCCGATTAGCTCACAGCCTTATGCGTAATGAAGCGTGGCTCTATCTGTTTTGTCCCGACGACTGGCAGATAGAAACACCTATACGTTATAAAGTAGATGATAAAAAGAAGACAATTATTCCAGACGTAAAATTGCGAGATGAAGAAGGAATTTTAAATGCTGTTGAAATAGATCGTACGCAAATGATGCATGTGAACGCTGAAAAGATGAGCAGGTATAGGGAATTTTCGTTATACTACAAAAACAAATACAACGGAAAGATACCGCTCATTCATTTCTTTACCATGACAGAATACAGACAAAAAAAGCTGGAGCAACTTGCAGCTAAATACGATGTGTATGCGAAAGTTTATGTGGTTCCAGGTGTTTCATGATGAAAAATTACTGGACTCGTGTAAACATTTTAGGGTGTAATAACCGGTTGTGGATTAACGGCGAAAGTGGTGCGGTTTATCAAAGTAAAAGAGACAGTAAACGATGGATGTGGCGAAACAATATTATCGATGCACCGGATCTGGATAGTGCTGAAAAGGTTATAAGGTTACTGGATTTACAGCCTGAAACGCACAGAAAGTTGTTTAGTGGTCTAATTACAAGGAAGAGGTGATTCACCTATGAAATTATTACCACCTCCACAAATCAATCCAATCAATAAGGATGCTGTAATTGATGACTTGAAAAGACGATTAGCAGCAACTGAATTCCAGCGCGATCACTATGAACACTTATACTGGGAATCAAATAGGGAAGCTTATAAATATTGGTGCGAATTGAATTCTAAAAAAGCATTGGATTCAAAGTAGAAATGAGGAGGGGAATTATATGACTTCTATCAAAGTTAACGGTGAATATATAGCTCCAAAAGGAAGCACGATTTGCGAATGGTGTAAACGTACACTAAAAAAAGGAGAATGGGTAAAAAATAATTTTGAATATGGTATCTTTCATGAAGAATGTCACGATGAGTACATGGCGAACGAATTTCCATATGATTACGGTAGATGGGGAAATGATATTACAGAGGAAGATGTAGACTAAAACCTTAGAACCCTAACAGTAATAATACTTATATACTATTACTAATAATATACTCTATATATAATATATATTTATAAGTTATATATTTATATTATATATATAAGGTATATTTTTTATAGAGGGGGTTCTTTTTTGTTTTTGTTTTTACTAGATGTTGTTGTGTATTGTTTACCCCCTCCTAAATTTTTGAGATTTATATATTTTTATTTTGACGACTGTAGAAAGTCGTCTTTTTACATTGGTAATAGATTGCCAGTATATCCGGAGGGCTATATACTGTAGTCATAAGAATTTAGTAAGAGGATGAGGTGTGTACGAATTGAAATATGCTGTATATGTACGTGTATCAACGGATAGAGACGAACAAGTTTCATCGATTGAGAATCAAATTGATATCTGTAGATACTGGATCGAAAAAAACGGGTATGAGTGGGATGAAAATTCAATTTATAAAGACGAAGCTGTATCTGGAACGGCGTGGTTAGAAAGACATGCGATGCAGTTGATTTTAGAGAAGGTTCGAAGAAAAGAATTAGATACGGTTGTTTTTAAGTCTATCCACCGATTAGGGCGGGATTTAAGAGATGCATTAGAAATTAAGGAGATACTTTTAGGACATGGTGTTCGTTTAGTGACAATTGAAGAAGGTTACGACAGTTATTATGAGGGGAAAAACGACTTAAAATTTGAGATGTATGCCATGTTCGCATCACAATTACCTAAAACAGTATCAGTATCCGTATCAGCAGCGTTAGCTGCTAAAGTAAGAAGAGGTGAGTATACCGGGGGGATAGTGCCATATGGATATAAAATTGTAGATCAAAAATATACGATTAATGAGGAAGAAGCTGAACTTGTTAGGAAGATGTACGAATTATACGACAATGGATTAGGTTACATGAAGATTGCAGACGCAATAAACGATATGGGGGTACCATCAAGAACTGGAAAGTTGTGGGCCTATCCAAGTATACGAGCGATAATTACAAATGCTGCATATAAAGGTGATTATATAATGCAGAAGTATGCAGAAGTAAAAGTAGATGGAAGAAAAAAGATGATTATAAATCCTAAAGAAAAATGGGTAGTATTTGAAAATCATCATCCGGCTATAATTACGCGGGATCTATGGGATAGAGTAAATAATTCAAAAACAGATAAAAAAACAAAACGTCGTGTAGCAATAAAAAACGAATTAAGAGGGCTAGCCTGTTGTGCTCATTGTAGGACACCGTTAGCCTTACAACAAAGAATGTATAAAAATAAAGAAGGGGAGACACGTTATTATTGTTATTTAATATGCGGTAGGTATAAGAGAATGGGGGCGCGTGGATGTGTCAAACACTCTGGACTACAGTATAGTGATTTACGCTTGTTTGTACTACAAAAATTAAAAGAAAAAGAAAATGACTTGGAAAAGGTATTTAACTTAAATGACACAGATAAACATCAAGAAAAGCAGAAGAAATTAAGAAAAGAAAAGAAAGAACTAGAGATAAAAAGGGAACGCTTATTAGATTTGTATTTAGACGGTGGACCGATTGATAAAGAAACCTTTACTAAACGAGATAAAAATTTTGAAAAAATTATAAAAGAAAAAGAGTTAGAAATATTAAAATTAGATGATGTTAAGACCTTAGTAGTTGAGCAGCAGAAAGTGAAAGAAGCATTCGAATTGCTGGAGAAGTCCGAAGACCTGTATTCAACTTTTAAAAAATTGATTACAAGAATAGAAGTAAGTCAAGATGGTGTGATAAACATCGTATATAGATTTGAAGAATAATATTTTTATCCTTATTGACATATGAGGAAGCGGGTATAGCGGGAAGAAAGGACAAAATTTAAATCCGTACGGTCCGATTACATTCGATACTTCAGGATCAAGTTCAGGATCTGCTACAGTAGTTGCAGCAGATTTTGCGCCGCTTGCAATTGGAACAGAAACGACGGGATCGATTGTTGCACCAGCGGCGCAGCAATCAGTAGTTGGGTTACGTCCATCTTTAGGTATGGTAAGTAGAACAGGAATTATTCCATTAGCTGAAACTCTTGATACAGCAGGATCTATGGCAAGAACAGTAAAAGATGCAGCAACGCTATTTAATGCAATGATAGGTTATGATGAAAAAGATATTATGACAGAAAAAATGAAAGATAAAGAAAGGATTGATTATACAAAGGATTTATCAATAGATGGATTAAAAGGGAAAAAGATAGGGCTTCTTTTTTCTGTAGACCAACAAGATGAAAATAGAAAAGCAGTAGCAGAAAAAATTAGAAAAGACCTTCAAGATGCAGGTGCGATATTAACTGATAATATCCAGTTAAGTGCTGAGGGTGTAGATAATTTGCAAACATTAGAATATGAGTTCAAGCATAATGTAAACGACTATCTTTCACAGCAAAAGAATGTACCGGTAAAATCGTTAGAAGAGATTATAGCGTTTAATAAAAAGGATAGTAAAAGACGAATAAAATACGGACAAACATTAATTGAAGGGTCTGAAAAATCTGCTATAACGAAAGAAGAGTTTGAAAACGTAGTGCAAACGAGTCAAGAAAATGCAAGAAAAGAGCTAGATAGGTATTTAGTAGAAAAAGGTTTGGATGCTCTAGTTATGATTAATAACGATGAAGTCCTTCTATCAGCTGTAGCAATATGAAAAGAAAAAAAGGATTCTTCTCAATTAGTAAGAAAGATTGTCTATAGGAGTTCATAAAATGTAATATATTCAATTTCCATCCATTGAAGGGGGAGGTTAATTCTTAATGAATGAAGTAAAGAGTTTTTTTCGAAGTAGAGGGTTTCAACGGTTTCTCGTTTTAATAATAGTAGCGCTTGTATTATACGCATTAAAAAGTATGATTAATTTAATATTAATTACGTTTATACTGACGTTTTTAATGGATCGATTTCAACGTTTTATTTCAAGAAAATTGAAAGTAAACCGGAAAATTGTTATTGCATGTTTATATATAATACTAGTTTCCTTTATAGGCACAACATTATATAAATATTTACCTGTGCTGACGATACAAATTTCACAATTAATTTATCAATTTAAACTGTTTTTTCAAAATCCACCTGATAATGAAATCGTTAAATATGCACTTTCGACAATTAATGGGATGGAAGTATCAAAATATATAGAACAAGGTGTAGACGTCATATATCAATCAATAGCAAATATAGGGAAGGTAAGTTTACAAATATTATTATCTCTAATTTTAAGCTTATTTTTCTTATTAGAAAAAGAGCGTATTATTACATTTACATCTAAGTTTAAAGATAGTAAGTTAAAAATCTTTTATGAGGAAATTGCATATTTTGGTGAAAGATTTGCAAGATCGTTCGGCAAAGTAATTGAGGCTCAGTTTTTAATTGCCATTGTAAATTGTATTCTTACTGTCATTGCATTAATCGTTTTAGGATTTCCACAGCTACTTGTATTAGCTGTTATGATTTTCTTACTAGGGTTGATTCCTGTTGCAGGTGTGATTATTTCTTTGTTTCCACTTTGTATCATTGCTTACAACGTAGGCGGAGTTATGTACGTAGTATACATACTCGTATTCATAACAGTAATCCATGCTCTTGAAAGTTATTTTTTAAATCCGAAGTTTATGTCTGCAAAAACAAATTTACCAATATTCTACACATTTATGATTCTTATCTTCTCAGAGCATTTCCTCGGAATATGGGGGCTTATTATCGGGATACCAATCTTTATCTTTTTATTAGATGTACTTGATATAAATAATGAGGATGCGACTAAAAAATAAGAAATGATAGAAAATCACTAAAAAGTCATAGGAGATAATGAAAATAAAAAGCAATCCAAAATAAATTGGATTGCTTTTTATCTTAATTAAAGAACCGGAGCCATTGTTTCTTTCAATACTTGAACAGAGTGGTCGAATTTTAATTCTTCATCTTCACTTAATTCAACCTCTAAAATTTCACGAACACCGCCGCGATTTAAAACAGCAGGTACCCCGATATAAACATCTTTTTGACCGTATTGACCTTCTAAGTAAGCTGATACAGTTAATACACTATTTTCGTCGTTTAAAATTGCTTTTGTAACACGTAGAAGTGACATACCGATACCATAATAAGTTGCGCCTTTACGCTCAATAATATGGTAAGCTGCATCACGGACGTTTATGAAAATTTTGTCTAAATCTTCTTGATTATACGTGTTGTCTTTTTCAAGCAGTGTTTGTAGTTTTTGGATACCAACGGAAACATGGCTCCAAACTGGAAGTTCAGTATCGCCGTGTTCTCCGATAATATAAGCGTGAATGTTGTGTGGACCAATATCGAAGTACTCACCTAACATATAGCGGAAACGAGCAGAATCAAGCGTTGTACCAGAACCGATTACACGTTCTTTCGGTAAACCAGATTCTTTCCAAGTTACGTAAGTTAAAATATCTACAGGGTTTGTTGCGATTAAGAAGATGCCATCAAATCCGCTATCCATAATACTGCGAACGATTTGTTTGAAGATTTTAGCGTTTTTCTCAACTAAATCTAAACGTGTTTCGCCTGGTTTTTGTGGTAATCCAGCTGTAATAACTACAAGGTCAGCATCTTTACAATCTTCGTAGCTGCCTTTCCATACTCTAGTTGGAGCTGGTGCGAATGGAACAGCATGACTTAAGTCCATGGCTTCCCCTTCAGCTTTTGCCTCATTTACATCGACTAAAACAAATTCTTCAGCTACAGCCTGGTTAATCATGCAGTAAGCATAACTACATCCAACTGCTCCTGTTCCTACTAATACAACACGGTTAATACCTTTTTTCATTTCAAAATTCCTCGCAATTTCATTGATTTTATTATGTAAGATAATACGTCTTACTTCTATAGAGTCATATCTAGTTTATTACATTTTATAAAAGATATTCAAGTATTTGAAAATGTATCCGTGCAAATCAGCGAACAAAACATAGGAATTCAGTGAACCGAATATAATTCAGTAAAATCCTTTGTAAAAGGGGAAATGGCATGGGGAATCCATTAGCAATGGAAGAAATGCTTCATATTATTCATGCAGGGCTTGTTAAAAAGAATAACCCAAAACGGATTACGATTGCAGGTGCAGGGATTTCTGGATTAGTTGCAGGTTCTTTATTAAAAGAGGCTGGGCACGAAGTAACGATTATAGAAGCAAATAACAGAATAGGTGGCAGAGTGTATACGATTCGGGAACCATTTAGTGTGGGTTTATATTTTAATGCGGGCCCGATGAGAATCCCTGACACCCATAAGTTAACCTTAGCGTATATTTATAAATTTAAACTACCTTTAAACCTTTTTATAAATAAAACTTTTGCAGATATCATTTATACGAATAACATTCAAACGAGATTGAATGTGTTTGAAAATGATCCAAGTGTACTTGAATATCCGGTTTTGGATAAAGAAAGAGGAAAAACGGCAGAAGAGCTAATGATTGAAGTATTAGAACCAATACTAAATTACATTAAGAAGGATCCTGATAAAAACTGGCTTATCGTTGAAAAAAAGTATAAAACGTATTCGCTTGGTTCATTTTTAATGGAGTATTATTCAGATGGTGCGATAGATATGATTGGGGTACTTCTTGATATGGAAGCTTATATGGGAATGTCCTTAATTGAAGTATTACGTGAAATGATTTTCTTTACTTCAACAACGAAATATTATGAAATAACTGGTGGAATGGATAAGTTATCGAATGCATTCTTACCACAATTAAGGGAACATATTTTAATGCCGTATAAGGTTGATAAAATTATACAAGAAGATAATAAAGTAATGTTACAAGGAAATCATGAACAAACGTTAGAGCAATTTACAATAACAAGTGATTTTGCTATTATTACAATTCCATTTTCAGCGTTAAGATTTGTAGAAGTTCAGCCATACTATTTATTCTCTTATTTTAAAAAAAGAGCAATTCGTGAATTAAATTATATTGCTGCAACTAAAATTGCAATAGAGTTTAAAAGTAGATTTTGGGAGAAAGCGGGACAGTGTGGCGGTAAATCTATTACTGATTTACCGATACGGTTTACATACTATCCGAGTTATGGCATTCATACTCCAGGACCAGCTATCGTTATAGCAAGTTATACGTGGGCAGATGAGGCGTTAACATGGGATAGTCTCCCGCAAAGGGATCGTATTCGTTACGCATTAAAAAATTTAGCGGAAATATACGGTGACATCGTCTATAGTGAGTTTGTCACTGGAACATCTTTTAGCTGGAGTAAAAATCCGTATTCTTGCGGTGCATTTACAGCTTTCGAACCAGGCCAAGAGCTCGAGTTATTTCCGTATATTACACCACCATCTGGAAAAGTACATTTTGCAGGAGAGCATACGACATTAACACATGGATGGATGCAAGGGGCAATTGAGTCTGGAGTTAGAGTTGCATATGAAGTAAATGAACAGTGAATCTCTTATATTTACAAAAGGTCATTCTTTTAATAAAATGATAAATATAAATCGTAATTATTACGCTTTGAATACATTTGAAGTAAAGAAATGGATGGTCGGTTGAATGAATAAAGTGGAGATTCATATATTAGGTGGTTTTTTAGGTAGTGGAAAATCAACATTATTACAAAATTTATTGTTAGCAGAGAAAAAGAAGAATAGAAAAGTTGCAGTATTAATGAATGAAATTGGTGAATACTCAGTAGATACAGATATTATTGGAAAAGAGAATGTTTTAAGAGAACTTCTTAAAGGATGTATTTGTTGTACGTTAAAAGAAGAGCTTGAAATACAATTACATTCGTTATACCAACAAGAAAGACCAGATGTAATTTATATAGAAACGACAGGTGTTGCGCATCCAATTGAAGTGTTAGACGCGTGTGTCTCGCCAATTTTAGCTCCTTTTCTGGAAGTGAAATCAATTGTAGTCGTTTTAGATGCAGTAAGGTGGTTAAATCGAAGTATATTAAGTGCAAATGTACAACAGCTATTGCATGAGCAACTGAAATTTGGTAGTCACATTCTTGTTAATAAAGCAGATTTACTAACAGATGAAGATAAGAATACAGTATTTGAAGAAGTAAAGGCAATAAATGATCATGCGAAAATGTATGAGACAAAGTATTGTAATATATCTTTAAAAGATATAGAAGAAGCAGAATTTCCAAATGATGAGGAACACGAGACACTACATGTCAAACAGCATTTACATATACAAACAATGACATATCAATTTACGAAACCGATTGATCAAGACAAATTATATGAATGGCTTTCGAATTTACCAGATAGTATTTATCGAGTGAAAGGTTTTGTGAAATTCCATGGAGATAAATACCCTCACCTATTCCAATATTCGTTCGGAGTACCAACTTTATTAGAACAAGACTTCGGTTTCCCGACAAACTTAGTAGTAATAGGAGAAGGACTAGATAAGAAACAATTGGCTGAAGGGTTAGAGAAAGTAGAACTTAACTCTAATTAAGGGGAAAAGACTAACTTAAAAATAAGTTAGTCTTTTTGTATGGTCATTACTGAAATGAAACAGTATTTTCAATTGGATTGCAGAATATATATTGATTGTATGTTCGTTTCCATTACATAGGAAGGTGATTATATATTTGTGCCGAATGTAGAGGGTACTACAAGAGTTTTCCATTATCTATCGAATTAGTTAGTCATGATTACGGACAGGGGATTTTGGCGTGTTTGATTCTATCAGAAAGTAAAGTATGGGGAGGATCACAATGTCGATGAAAAAACGTAAGTGGCTAAAAACAATGTTTACTGGTTGTGTTTTAGGTTCGTTATTAATAACGGCAGCTTGTTCAGGAAAGAAAACAAGTACAGAGGATGAAAAAACGATTAAGGTAGGAGTCCTTGCTTCTTTAACAGGACCGCTAGAATCGTATGGAAAACAAACAGTGAACGGATTTGAATTAGGGTTAGATTATGCAACTGGTGGAACTGGGAAAGTAGATGGGAAAAAGATTAAGTTTGTTGTAGAAGATACAGAAACGAAAGCGGATGTAGCAGTTAAAAAAGCTACGAAGTTATTAGAAGAAGAGAAAGTTGATTTTTTAGTTGGATCGTCTAGTTCAAGTGATACGTTAGCGGTTTTACCACTGGCTGAAGAATATGAAAAGATTATGGTTGTAGAACCGGCAGTTGCGGATAGTATTACCGGGAAGAACTGGAATAAATATATTTTTAGAACTGGAAGAAGTTCCTCACAAGATGCGATTGCAGGAGCAGCAGCAATTGCGAAAAAAGATGTAAAGATTGCAACATTTGCCCCAGATAACGCTTTTGGTCGTGAAGGGATTGCTGCATTTAAAGCGGGTGCGAAAAAATTAGGTGCGAACATTGTGAATGAGCAATACGCGGATACAAATTCAACAGATTTTACAGCGAATATTCAAAATATCATTAGTTCAAAACCAGATTATTTATTTATCGTTTGGGCAGGGGCAAATTCACCTTGGAAACAGTTGAAAGATATGAATGTGGAAGCGCAAGGTATTAAAATTTCTACAGGTGCGCCAGATATACCAGCATTAAAAACAATGGATGCATTAGTAGGTATGCAAGGTTTTTCTGTATATTATCACACACTTCCAAAAAATAAAGTGAATGATTGGCTAGTTGAAGAGCATAAAAAACGTTTTAATGGTGCAGTGCCAGATTTGTTTACAGCGGGAGGAATGTCAGCAGCAATTTCTATTGTAGAAGCCTTAAAGAAAACAAAAGGTGATACAGATGTAGATACCTTGATTAAGAAAATGGAAGGAATGGAATTTGATACACCGAAAGGAAAGATGAAGTTTAGAGAGAAGGACCACCAAGCGATGCAGACACTGTATTCTATCACATTGAAAAAGCAAGACGGTGTTGATTATCCGGTGCCAGTGTTAGAGCGAGAATTAACGATGAAAGAAACAGAACCACCAGTTCAAAATAAATAGACTGAATTTTCTGTTGTTTTTGTATAAAGAGGGGGACCCTCTTTATACATATTTCTTTCATACTCACGGCTTTAAAGGGAGGGATTTCGTGACACATTTGCTAGAGACGAAAAATCTTAGTGTATCTTTTGGTGAACATCAAGTTATTAAAGATGTAAATTTAACTGTCCAAAAAGGAAAGCTCATTTCTATTATTGGGCCAAATGGTGCGGGGAAGACAACGTTATTTAATTTACTAAGTGGACAGATTTCACCCACAACAGGTGAAGTGTATTTTAAAGGGCAAGATATTACAAAACTATCGATTTCAGATCGAACACGCTTAGGAATCGGTCGCTCTTTTCAGCTTACAAACATATTCCCAGAATTAACGGTACTTGAAAATGTCCGTTTAAGTGTTCAATCATTCGTACAAGATTACTATAGTTTTTTCCCGAGTTCAGCAAAATTAAAGCAACAAGTTGGAGAGGCGAGACGTTTCTTAAAAACAGTATTACTTCATGAGAAAGAGAACGTATTAGCGAAAGATTTGGCACATGGAGAGAAAAGGAAGCTAGAACTTGCGATGTTATTAGCTTTAAAAACGGATGTGTTATTACTTGATGAGCCGACGGCAGGTATTTCGGTTGAGGAAGTCCCTGCTATATTACAAGTGATTGAAAATATTAAGAAACATCCAGAGAGCACAATTGTACTTATCGAACACAAAATGGATATGATACTAGGTTTGTCAGATCATCTTATCGTTTTATTTCATGGAGAGTTATTGGCTGAAGGATTGCCAGAAGAAATTATGAAAGATGAGCGTGTACAAAGTGCTTATTTAGGGGGATTATATAGTGGCACTATTACAAGTGAATAATATAGAAACGTATTTAGATCAGTTTCATATTTTGCAAGGAGTATCTCTTGCTGTTGAGAAAGGGACGATTACTGTACTGTTTGGTAGAAATGGGGCAGGAAAAACAACGACATTACGTTCAGTGATGGGGTTTCACCGCATTGCAGATGGTGAAATTTATTATGATAGTGCAAAAGTGAGTGGATTACCTACACATTTAATTTCAAGGAAAGGAATAGGGTATGTACCAGAAAATCAAGGTATTTTTCATGATTTGACAGTAGAAGAAACTTTCGCTCTTGCTAGGGGAAAAGGTGAGGAAGTAGAAGGGAAAATAGAGTGGATGCTGGAACTATTTCCGGATTTAAAGCAGTTTTGGAATAAGAAAAGTGGGCTCTTGAGCGGAGGGCAAAAGCAAATGTTGGCTATTTCAAGAGCGTTTATTAATAGTGATGGATTATTACTTATTGATGAACCGAGCAAAGGGCTATCCCCGATAATGGTGGAGAAATTAATGGTAGCTATTTTGAAGATGAAAGAGAAAACAACAGTTTTACTTGTTGAGCAAAATTTTATGATGGCCAGTCAAATTGGCGATTATTTTTACATTATGGATAACGGACGAATTGTTCATAACGGTTTTATGAATGAATTAAAAAAGGATAAGGAAATGTGTCATAAATATTTAGGAATCTCTTAACATGAATCCGAGGTGAAAAGGATGGATGTGTTAATCAATTTATTTGTAAATGGGATTTCAACAGGGATGCTCATTTTTTTGTTAGCATCAGGTCTTTCACTTATTTTCGGTCTAATGAGCGTTTTAAACTTTGCACACGGTGGTTTATTTGCATGGGGAGCATTTACAGGTGTTTGGTTATTTAATATGACAGGAAGTTATATATTAGCTTTAGTTGGAGCAGTAGCCATGGGAATGTTCCTAGGATTTATTTTAGAAAGGTTTCTTATTAGACCGGTATATGGAAATCATGTTCGACAGCTGCTCGTTACGCTTGGAGGAATGCTCGTTCTTAGTGAGTGTATTAAAATATTTTGGGGGCCAAACCCATGCCCATCAACTTAAAAATCTTCACTACCCCCAAGTGTAAAAAAACGTTATTCTTTCTAAAAAAGCTAGACTAGAAAGGATGACGTTTTCTTATGAATCTCTCGATT
>NZ_JAKUFX010000148.1:0-13465 GCF_022663635.1 Bacillus cereus group sp. BfR-BA-01356
TATCTAGAAATATCTTGAGACGTCCAAGTATTTTCTTTATTACTGGACTCTTATTAGAGAGTAAAACTAAGCCTGAGATAGGGCTTAAATATTAATATACGAGGGGTATATGAATATGAAGAAAGCCATTATTATAATTGCAAGCACAGCAATTACCTTATACACAATAAAAAAGAGAAAAAAGAAAAATAATGAAAATGTTCTATATTATCCATACACGCTATTAGAGAAAAAATAAAAGACAAGGTACCCTATCGTAATGAGGATATCTTGTCTTTTATTTTTCCCCTATTCCTTTAGAGGATTTCCTTCTCCTTTTCCCGAATGTATTAAGCGGGATTTTTACACATATTTTAAAGGGGCATATATACAAATGGATACACAACAACTATATTTTTTAAACGATATCGGTAAACAAAAACCAGAAAGTATTCGGAATAGAAGCGCTGCATGTCCATTTTGCGATAAAGAACAATTAACGGATATTTTAGCAACTGATGGTTCTATTATTTGGTTAAAAAATAAATTTCCTACATTACAAGATACATTTCAAACAGTGTTAATCGAAACCGATAATTGCGAAGATCATATCGCAACATATACAAAAGAACATATGAGAAAATTACTGCAATTTTCTATTCAACATTGGTTACACTTACAGAAGAACGAAGAGTTCGCATCTGTGATTTTATATAAAAATCACGGTCCATTTTCAGGTGGAAGTTTGCATCATGCACACATGCAAATTATCGGAATGAAATATGTAGATTATCTTGAAAATATTGAAGAAGAAAATTTCCAAGGGTTAATTGTTCAAAAAAATGAACGCATTGAGCTTAATATTTCAGAGCGTCCCATTATTGGCTTCACTGAATTCAATATAATCATTGATAATATTTCATATATAGATGAAATGGCAAATTACATTCAGCAAACTGTACGTTACATACTGACAGATTTCCATAAAGGATGCAGTAGTTATAACTTATTCTTCTATTACTTAAATGGAAAAATTATTTGTAAAGTTGTACCTAGATTTGTCGTTTCACCATTGTATGTAGGATATAAAATACCGCAAGTTTCTACAAAACTAGAAGAGGTGAAAATACAACTCACGCAGTATTTCACGAAAGAAAAGGATGAAATTATTCATAAAAAAACAGAGTAGGTATAGAAAACCTACTCTTTTATTACACCTTTATTTCGATAGTACACATCTTCTAATCCGATGTTATACTTCATGTTATTATCCGTCCACTCTGGCCCTAAATTCCCTGGCCATCCAGATGTATTCGCTATATATTTCAGTAATGCAAAATCAGTCAAACCTTTTTGCACCCCACGCTTATATCCTTTCATTAAATGCGGCATTGCAATTTGCGCATTTGTACGTGGATCTTTCAGCTCATCATCAGTTAAATGCTCTGGTGCAAGCCCGCCGCCGCGGTGTAGTTGAAACAATCCGAATGAAGTTCCATTATCTCCAACACTTCTTGGATTTAATCGACTTTCATGCTCGGCAATTGCAAGAGGTATCCATTCTGGAAGATTTACTTTCTTCGCTTCCTCTATAATGATTTGTTTCATCTGTTTTGCTTCTTCTGAATCAACATAGCTTGTTCCATTCACTAGCTTATCCATTCCTTCAGACTTTCCTTGGAAATATAAATATACTCCAAGAACAACTAAAAATCCTACAAAGAATTTCTTCACTACCTCTACCTCTTTCTCCGCTGAAATTTGTCCCCTTTCAGCCTTCCCTTTACAATTACCTACATTCTATTACTCTTTTATCATAGCAAATAACTATACATATTATCATCATGCTTTAGACCGATTTTGTGAAAAAACAGCTGGTAAATACGTGCAAAAATGTAACTTTCATAGACTATAACGCATTTATTGTATATAATTGTAAACTGAACTCTATATATAGAATAGGAGCATACAAAATGAAAAAATGCCTAACACTCTTGTTCAGCATTTTACTACTCATCCCTACCTACACCTCTGCACAAACATCATCAAAACCAAAAGTACTTGTTTTGTATAGTACACTAGACGATAAATTTTCAAATAATGTCCAAATCCTTAATACTCAATTAGGACATTTTACAAATGATATAACCGTAAAAAACTTAAAAGAAGCAACTTCAATTAATAACGTATCCTCCTATACACATATTGTTTATATCGGTGAAACAAAAGAAGCGTTTTCTGATGAAACGAAACAATTTCTAGAAAACTTCTCCGGCCCTGTATTAGTATTAGGACAAAATGTTGAACAATTATCTAAGCGTTTTTCTTTCATTACTTTGAATAGTGATGATATACGAGTTAATAAAATTGAATATCCAGACAAGAAGCTAAAAAATACCTTAGAGGAGGAACGATTAATTCAATCATTTGATACGAATGGAACTGTGCTTGCTAACGCCTTAAGCTCAAATAACACTAACCCACTAATCGTTCAGCATGAAACATCTTATTATGTTGCAACACCTAACCTCTTTGACTGGATGTCTCATTACGTCGGTGAAATGTTATTTTCTTATTTCAGCCAAAAACCAACGAAAAATAAAGTTGAAGCTTATTTACGCCTTGAGGATGTTCACCCCGCAGCAGATATAAATCAATTGAAAGAAATTGCTGAATTACTAAAAGAGAAAAAGATGCCTTACATGATTACTGTTATTCCGGTATATAAAGATCCAGATACAGGAAAGATAATACATTTAAAAGATAAACCAGAACTAGTTGATCTTTTACGCTCTATGCAAGATGATGGTGCAGCAATTATTATGCATGGTTATACTCACCAATTTTATGACAGTGAAACAGGTGAAGGCTTTGAATTTTGGGATGTAAAAACAGATCAACCAATTCGCCAACCGAAGCATGAAAAACCGAAGACAAAAGATGAATTTCCAAATATAGAGGCATATAACCAATATGTAAAAAAAGGGGAAGAATTCGAGGAAAAATATACGAAAGATCATATCGAAAAAGGAATTCAAGAACTTGTAGATGCTAAACTATATCCTGTTGCCTTTGAAGCACCTCATTACACGATGTCTCAAAAAGGATATGAAATATTATCAAGGTACTTTTCAACTTATGTAGGACAACTACAGTTAAATGATACAACTTGGAAATCCATGCACTCACCATATTATACAAGTACTCCATCATTTTTACATGGAATGAAACTATTGCCTGAAACAGTCGGATTTATTGAAGAAGATACGCCAAAAACTACTGCTAAAATGAAAGAACGTGCTCTATCTGTTTCTAAATTATCCGATGGAGTTATTGGTGCATTCTATCATCCTTACTTAGGTGCGAAACCATTAAAAGAAGTGTTAAAGGATCTAGAAAGTATTCCAAATATAGAATGGATTGATTTACAAAAGGAAAAGAATGAAGTAAAAATGAAAGATATTCATATTACGACGAATAAAGACGGCATTCACGTTGAAAAACCAACCAGTGCGAATGACATAATTGATTATATAAAGCAATATGGCTTCTTCCTTATGCTAGGGTTCGTTATCATTGTCTTTCTTTTATTATTAAAACGTGCGAAAAAATTAGAATCCTAATACAAAACCACCGAGCGGAACGCTTGGTGGTTTTTTGTCCTATATCAAACCGTGGCATTTTATTAAATAAATTCAACTTTTACTTTTTCCGTTACATGATTAAAACTATAATTCTCCTATCCTTTCAAATAAAATCGACTTGTATTTTCATATATTGTTTCTGCGACCTTATCAATGGATATGTTTTTTATAGAACTAAATTCCTTTAATACCTCTCGAATCATTCTTGGGTGCGTTATAACATCTTCTTGAAATTCCCACGGACCATCTGTTTCTACCATCATATATTCAAGCGGATAATACGAAACGATTTTTCTAATCTTCTCCTTATGTAAAACATCCGGTGTAATCGAAATATAATAACCATTTCTCATCATCCGTTTCATTGTTTCATCGCTTCCTTTAAACCAATGAAAGTGTGCACGTGAAACTTTATATTTCTCTAGCAAATCACATACAATGTCAGCATCTTCATAAACTGCGTGTAATACAATCGGCAAATTATACTTACTAGCTAGTTCTATAAATTTTTTCAATACAGCTATGTATGGATCTGCAGCAATTCTTTCATCTTCTTTTCTCAAATAATAGGGCAAACCTACTTCACCAATCGCAACAATTTCCTCTGCGTTCTGTTCAATAAGTTGATAAATCTGTTCACACTCTTCTTTATGAATCTGTTGCTCTGGATGAAACCCTATCGCTGGATATATAAAGGGATACTTCTTCGCTAAAGATAACGTTTCCTTACAAGATTGATAATTCATAGATACTGCAATAAGCCCCTTTATTTCCTTACTATTTTCCACCTCTTTCAGCAATCTGCTCTTCTCTTCATCCTTATATTGATCAACATGTATATGACTATCAATCCATTTCATCTTTATGCCCCCATAAAAAAACAAGAAAGGACTTCCTTTCTTGTTTTAGCATCTATATTATTTAACAATTAAGTTTGTTATGATATCAAATAATCCAATACACACTACGGCAACAGTAAAGTAGCTACAGAAATCTTTAATTGGTAACTTCACTACTTCTTCTTTACGCATCCCATTCTTCTCCCTTCTTACTAGATCCCTAATTATTTTTCTATCTGTATCTATTATGCAAAAAATATGACAAATTTACTATCGAATTAACTTACGTAAACCTTACAATGTTGTAAGGTTTAAAAAAGGATCCCCATCTTTATTCAGATGAGGATTATTAAAAATTAGTTGGTTTTTCATTCTTCATTACAAACAGAAAGTAATACATTGAGACTTTCTAGTTACACTATATGAAAATTACTATCTTTTAACTATCGAATTACATTACAGAAGGCTTACATGTTTGTAAGTTATGTGTAATGTAATTCGATAGTTCCCCTTACTTATATTTCGTACAATAAAGTTAGAAAGTAAGCCAAATAAGAAGAACACTCACATAACCAAATTACATTGCTAGTAGCTACTCTTCTTATACCTTTCACCCATGCTACTACAATGTACCCCCTTCCCCTTTATATAATAAAAAAGCCTTAGTCTATATGGACTAAGGCTTTTTTGTTAACCTCAAAATACCATTACCCAGTATTTTTATTTTCGACAAAAAATAGCCGGGGGTATATTTCACTATCTCATCGTTAAAAGTTTGCTCTTCGCATTTATAGGAATATTTGCAACCTCAATCTCTTCAATCGATTCACCGTAACGTCCTTTTGCAAAAACCTTTAATGCTTCATCTCTCTTTAACATATGCTTAACCGTTTTCTTTATTTTCTGCTCTCTACCACGTTCATCGAATGCAATAAATTCATATTCATACCACTCATCACCAATATGCTGACCAATTGTATTCACAACCGTATAGTATTCTTTCGTCTTATAAAATGGATTATATTTATCGATAACTGGTCCAAGTTTCGTAGGCAGTAACATTACTACTATCACTATCATCGCTATTATAGTAGTGATCATTTTTTTCTTCATAATAAACATTCCTCCTCTGCAGGATATATATACATCCATTTTAAAAAGGGGGAATAAAATCTACTATTGAATCTCATTACATTACACTTACATTTTTGTAAGAATTAAAAAAGGTGAACGAATTTGCTCGTTCACCTTTTAGCTTGCTTTAAAGCCACCGCCAAGTACATCACGTACATCATGTATAACAACGAAAGCATCTTCATCTACCCGGCTAATAACTTGTTTTAACTTAACAAGCTCTTGTTTATTAATAACAACATATAAAACTTCTTTATTTTTACCAGTATATCCGCCGCGCCCTTCTAATACAGTAACACCGCGTGTCATATTTTTCGTAATAGCTTCACGAATTAAATCTGGTTGATTCGAAATAATCGTAACAGCCGTTTTTGTGTCCATTCCTTCTACAATGAAATCAATCACCTTCGCTCCAATGAACACAGCCACAAGTGTATACATCGCCTTTTCTTGCCCTATTATAAATACAGAACCAGCAATTACAACAATATCAATAATTAGTACGCCTTTACCTACACTCCAACCTAAATATTGATTTGCTAACTGAGCTAAGATTGCTGATCCTCCCGATGTACCTCCGGCTTTGAACATACAACCTAATCCAATTCCCACAAATAAACCAGCAAATAAAGCTGCTAATAATGTATCACTATTTACATGATACTCAATATGTTCTGTAACGTATAAAAACAAAGATGTTTCTACAATCCCTAAAATTGTATAAATCATTGTTTTCTTATCAAAAAATTTATAACCAACAGCTAGTAAAATTGCATTTATAGCAAAGTTCACAATTCCTGGTGACCAATCAAATAAGTAGTACGTAACAACCGTTAAACCAATAATTCCACCTTCCGATAAACGGTTTGGAATTGCAAAGTAATTAATACCAATTGCGAATAATAATGAACCAATTGTAATTAGTGTTATTTCCTTTATACGTTGATTAACCATAGTTCATACCCTCCCCCCATTTGACATTGTATCACTATCTCCTAGAGGTTTAGAAGTGGTTTTTATTCCGCATTTTCCCTCTTAAAAATTGAAATATTATGTTTAAACAGAGGGTTGACTAATTATTCATATTTGCTCTAACTGCACGGACAAATCGCTCCACATTCCCTTTCTGAATATACTTAGCGCGAACGGTTTCATGACTACAAGTAAATTCAAAATACGGATGAAAATCTATGCTATCTATATACAAATATGAATACTCTTTAAATGTTGAAGAATAGTACGGAAATTTCCCGTAAAAAAGGAGACGTCTAGTAGTGGCAACAAAAACCCCATGTTGATACGATAATATAAAATTATCCTTCTCAAATATCCCTACCACAAAAGCCAGAATCTTTTCATCATCATCTACATACTTTTTCATACTCGATAAAAGTTCATTCATGCATATTCCTCCAAATTCTATTCACTGCATTAACACTTGAAAAGAATCCATGGATTATTACAGACCGGTTTAACTCCTTTATAAAGTATGAAACGCGTTTCCTGTCAAAGATATTTCAAAAAAATAATCCGTTATGCGATTATACACATAGCGGATTACGATTAAACTGTAGAGCGTTCCACAAGTTCGTATGGAATTTCCAGCTTTTCTTGTTCAGAACTCTCGTCATTCACTTTTCTATGCAACATTTCAAAAGCAGTTTTCCCTATCTCCTTTAAATTTTGATCAATAGTTGTCAATTGTAACACTTGCGAGATAGGTTGATTATCAAAGCCAATAATCGCTAAATCCTCAGGAACTTGAATACCTAATTTTTCAACCTCTGTCATAACCCCAATCGCAACTTCATCACCTGCTACTATTAATGCTTCAGGAAGATCCTGCATCTCTTTTAACTTATGAGCCACTTTTACACCATCTTCTAGTGTAAAACATTCTGTAAAAATCCATTCTTCATTAACCTCTTCGTCTATAGATTGCAATTGCTGTTTATAAACATCAAAACGCTTTTGACTACTCGGCCCTAATTTTCTTCCCGTACAATAACCAATTTTTTTATAACCTTTCTCAATCAAATAATCCATTCCTAATTGAAAGGCCGCTGAATGATTCGTATATACACTTGAGATGTTTGAAATATCATTGTCTTCACAAGCAATTATTGCGCCGTAAGAAGCATACGGTTCTATCGTTTCCCAATCATTTGCACGTGAACAAATAATAAGACCATCCAATTGTTTTGTTTTTAACATATGTAAACTTTTCATTTCTTCTTTTTTATTATAATTCGTTTGGCAAAGTAGCACCCTGTAATTATGCGCTAACGCAGTCTCCATCATTCCGCTCACCATCGCATCAAAACACGGATGATTAATATACGGTAAAATCACACCAACAATATTCGTTTTTCCTTTTGATAAATGAACAGCATTTGCGTTTTGCGAGTAATTCAATTTCTCAACTATCTCTATAACCGCTTTTCTTTTTTCTTCACTTACATATGGGTGATCATTCAACACTCTCGAAACAGTCGTAACTGAAACTCCCGCCATCTTTGCAATATCTTTAATATTAGCCATACACTCACCTCTACCTTTAACTTAATGAATCTCATGAACATATGTCAAATCTTCTTATCATTACACCTTCATTCGTTTCTCTTACAAAAGTGTAATTTTTCTGTAAGCTAATTCGATAGTGACTTTCCGCAACATTTCATACAATTAAGTCAGAAACAAGGTAACAACTATTCGAAAAGGAGCGGATTAATATGATGAACAAAATAAAAACGAACAATTTCTTACATACAATGGGCATGGTATTTTCCGCTCTTTTCGACGCAAAAGCTGTTGCTTCTACATTAAACAAGTAAGGAGAATGTATTATGAATAACATCACTTTTAACAAATTAGATTTTTTAGGACTAGCTAGTGGCTCGATTCTTCTTACTGCTTTTATTTACGCCGCTACGCTTGTATAACTTTGTGTCCCCTTTCCCCTTTATTATAAATAGTAATAGAAAAGACGACCGTCTATGCCCGGTCGTCTTTTCTTATTTTTGATTTGATTGCAAAGCTTCTTTTAACTCCTCAAACTTCTCATTTAATTGATCTGTCATCATTTTCATAGCAGTTTTTCGATCTATTTGTTCTCCAGCCTCAATTTGAATCGGATCTCCAAAAATCAATTGTGCCTTTTTCCCCTTTATTAATTCTTTTACACTTGATGGACCAACATAAGCTGCCGGCACTAAAGGTACATTAGAACGCATCGCAATTGTCACAGCACCCGCTTTTAATGAAACATCTTCCGCTGATCTCGTTCCACTCGGAAAAATCCCTACTACCTTTCCTTCTTTTAATAAACGTGATGGAATTTTAAGTGTACTTGGTCCCGGATTCGCGCGATCTACAGGGAATGCATTTACATTTTTAAAGAACCAATTTTTGAATTTCCCTTCAAATAATTCTTTTTTTGCCATGTAATGAATTTGAGTTGGGTACATCCCTGTAGCTAACATTAATACATCCATAAAACTTGTATGTGTACACGCAACAACATACGGACCACCTTCCGGTAACTTTTCTCTTCCTTGCACTTCTACTTTCCCAGCTGTTTTAAATATATATTTCAACAAAAATGTAATTGGTTTATACATTGGTTTCGTTCCTTTCTAAACATCCGAAGTATAATCATATTCTTATAACGATTATAACACTAAGTTTTAGGAGTTGGTAATAAAATTAAGTATGAATTGTTAAATTTCAATTCTTACAAAAGTGTAATTTTCTTGTAAGCTAATTCGATAGTTACTTCTCACTATATTTCATACAATTAAGTCAGAAACAGGGCAACAACTATTCGAAAAGGAGTCGATTGATATGATGAACAATATGAAAATGAACAATTTCTTACATACAATGGGCATGATATTATCAGCTCTTTTCGACGCAAAAGCTGTTGCTTCTACATTAAACAAGTAAGGAGAACTCATTATGAATAACATCACTTTTAACAAATTAGACTTTTTAGGATTAGCTAGCGGCTCTCTTCTTACTGCTTTTATTTACGCTGCTATGCTTGTATAACCTTGTGTCCCCTTTCCCCTTTATATAGAAAAAGACGACCGTCTATGCCCGGTCGTCTTTTTAATTTTTTCTTTCTTTCAATTCTTTTAAAAGCTGTATTAGCTCAGCTTGTTGTTTTATCTTTTTACGACCATTTCGATTAATTGCTGCAAGCTCACAGGCAACTCCGACGGCGAAGAAAAACAATAAACTTTCTAACATGTGAAATCCTCCATTTGCCTATTAAACAGCTTGACGTAATTGTTCTTCTTGTAAAACTCTCTTATTTATATTTTCTTCTTTTCTCTGACAAACGTTATTGCGAATAAGCGCTGCAATAACAAGTACAGTCCCTATAATATCAAACATTGTGATTTGATACCCTTGCATCATCATAATAGCTAAAGTCGTAATTGGTACAAAATTAATAAATAAAATCCCATTAATGGATGATAAAATTTTCACACCATAGTTCCAAGCAAGTAGCGCTACAATACCTGGCAATGTCATCATAAATAACAAATCATATTTCACAATAGAAATCGTTCCCATACTCGGAACTGAAATATATCCAAGCGACGTAATAATTACCGTTATAATCGCTGTAACAGTCGTACCGAATACACACGTCAACGTAGAATAACGTAATGTTGACCAATCACTACAAGTTTGACCACCCATCGTATAAATAACCCACCCTACAACACCAATAAATATAAACGCTAATGGGAACATATTATCTTTCAATGTTACAAAGAAACTCATGTCACCTTTTGTAATAACAAACACAGCTCCTACAAAAGCAATAACCATACTCGTTATCATATACTTCTTCGGTTTTATATGCTTATATCCCCATAAAATACAAATAGAAATCATCGGCATAAGTGCTTCCATAATGGAAGCTACCATTACACCCGACTTACCCATTAACATTTGCCCTAAAAATATGAGGACATTATATACTGTAAATGCCATCGTTCCAAAAAAGACGAGTAACTTTCCTCTTCCCTCTAAACAAAATGCCTGTTTTCCTTCTTTCACTAACAACAATACAATCAGCATTATCGCCACTGCTCCATAGCGAATAAGCGAAAAATAAAATGGATCTATGTATTCTAGTGCATGATCAGCAACTGGAAACATCGCTCCCCATGACATACTCGCAATTAAACACGCCAAAGCCCCTATTATCATTTGACCTCTTCTCACCGCAATCCCCCGTTTCTTTCTATTTGCACAAAGAGAATTGTAAAAGAAAAAATATATCACGTAAAATGATTCAAAATGATGTTAACTATCATTTATAATGATAGTTAACATCAAGGGGGATTACAAAATGGAATTACGAGACTTACAAATCTTTAAAAGCGTTGCCGATCAGGGTAGTGTAAGTAGCGCAGCAAAGGAATTAAATTATGTACAATCAAATGTAACTGCACGTATTAAACAACTAGAAAACGAATTAAAAACCCCACTCTTTTACCGCCATAAACGAGGAATGACTTTAACAGCTGAAGGAAGAAAAATGCTCGTTTATGTTAGTAAAATTTTGCAAGATGTCGACGAACTAAAACAAGTATTTTTAGATAGCGAAACACCTTCTGGTATATTAAAAATCGGTACAGTCGAAACAGTAAGTACACTGCCTACCATTTTATCTTCTTACTATAAAAGTTATCCGAATGTCGATTTATCATTACAAGCAGGTCTAACAGAAGAATTAATTAGAGAAGTACTTGATCATCAATTAGATGGCGCCTTTATATCAGGTCCTATTAAACATCCACTAATCGAACAATACGATGTTAGTACAGAGAAATTAATGCTTATAACACAAAATAAAGCCTTTCATATAGAAGAATTTACAACAACGCCTCTACTCGTTTTTAACCAAGGATGTGGATACCGCTCCAAACTAGAACGTTGGCTTAAAGATGAAGGTTTGCTACCAAAAAGAATTATGGAATTCAATATATTAGAGACAATATTAAACAGTGTTGCACTCGGTCTCGGAATTACACTCGTACCACAGTCTGCTGTCCATCATCTTTCTAAAGCAGGTAAGGTACATTGTCATGCAATCCCTGAAAAATACGGCAGTATTTCAACGGTTTTCATACGCCGTAAAGATAGCTATATGACGAATTCAATGCGTAGTTTTTTAAAAACAATTGAAGACCATCATCATATCAATATGCTGTGAAAGACATTCTTACATGAATGTCTTTTTTTCTTACAAAAGTGTAAGTCTTTCGTAAGCTAATTCGATAGTTGCAAGTATCCATATTCCCTATAATTAAGACATAAGCAGGGCAACAACAACTCGAAAAGGAGCGGATACGCATGATGAACAATATGAAATCAAATAAATTTTTAAATACAATGGGCATGGTGCTATCCGCACTTGTCGATGCAAAAGCTGTTGCAACTACATTAAACAAATAAGGAGAGATTATAATGAACAACATTACTTTCAACAAATCAGACTTTATCGGACTTGCAAGTGGAGCTACTCTTCTTACGGCTTTCATTTATACACTTGCTCAAGGTCTTATTTAACACTTTGTTTCCCCAAACCCCTTTATATATAGAAAAAGCTGCTCGTCTTATAGACAAGCAGCTTTTTAGTTTGTCCCGCTTTAATGGGCAGTAAGACCCCCACCTCAAAATTCAGCGAAAGCAAAGAAGTTAGGTAGGGGTCGGGCTGCCCATAAAAGTCCGATTGGTGAAGGCTAATAATCAGTGGGGGATGAAGAACCCCCCACTGATTAAAGTTTCACTTTATTTCATATACAATTTGACCTGTTTTCGTAATATCATATCCGCCAATCGCATTTAATTCATTATGAAATTCTTCCGATTGCAGAATGTCTTTCACAACTTCAATCAGCTCTTCATTTTCTTTATTCTTCAAAATTACTAAATCATACTGTTCTTTCATGATTGGAATAAAGTCCACATTTACAATTTGCGAAAACTTTTCTGAACCTACTCCTACATCAGCTTTTCCATTTGCAACTTGCGTGGCAACACCAAGATGATTCGATTCTTCCCATTCATATCCACTAATATCAGCTTTATTTAATTTTTGGATTCGTAATTGTTCATCCACTAACACTCTAATACCAGAACCCTTTTCTCGATTCACAAACTTTATAGTGGACCCGGATATGTCAGCCCATGTCTTTATTTTCTTCGGATTTCCTTTTTGAACATAAAACCCTACATTTCTGGACAATAAATTAATCATAAGACATGGCTGTCCTACTAAAATACGTTTTACGTAAGGAATATTATATGTACCCGTTTCACCATCAAACAAATGCAAACTAACGATACTTCCTTCTCCTTGATACATTTTCACTAAACTCGTTAAGCTACCTTGATACGCTCTTAAAACATTAGAACTTGGCAAACGATTTTCTATACGTTTAGCTAACATATCTAACGTTAGTTCTTGACCACTAATAATACACGTGTTCAAGATACTACTACCATCGTTTTTTACAGGATTAACTTGTACTTTTCCTGTTTTCATTTGCTTTATATATTGATCTAAATCTGCTGCATCAATGCGCATCTGTCTACCAACTCTATAAGAAGGAAGTTCTCCTTTTTTAATTAAGTCGTATACAGTTAATTTTGATACTTTTAATCGCTTTGCTACTTCTTCCGTTGTGTAGGAATGATGATCCATAGACGATTCCTCACTTTCTCCTTTCATTGTACATGCCCATCAACTTAAAAATCTTCACTACCCCCAAGTGTAAAAAAACGTTATTCTTTCTAAAAAAGCTAGACTAGAAAGGATGACGTTTTCTTATGAATCTCTCGATT
>NZ_JAKUFX010000149.1:0-13281 GCF_022663635.1 Bacillus cereus group sp. BfR-BA-01356
TCAGACCCCTATCACATTGGAATGATAGGCGCATGTAGGAGTCTCATAGACATGACTTGAATTGGAATATTAGTCATGACAGGGAATTTTCACCCTGTAAATCGTTTAAAGAGTTGTAACCAATCTTAATAAGATTTGGCCCCCGCTTTTCGTGTTTAAGCTACACTTATAGCGGAACGTGCCGCACTACCTGAAATTGTATTGGCCTCTGACGCTTTTGGTTCGTCCTCTGCAAAGGCTACATTCGGCACGGTACCGACAAACAAAATAAAAATGGCCATAAAAAGAGGGAAGAGCTTTTTCATTCTCGTTCCCCCTCCCACTTATGGACTTGTATTGGCTTCTTATCTCCTACAATGGACTCTAAATTGTGAGTATCTCCCCAAGCCCAACCGTAATTCTTCCATTTTCCATCTTTCTTATCTTTTATCATTTTCAATTCCACACTACTCTTCCCACCTGTACCTGGATGATAATAACGAGCCTTGTAATAAAATTCATTTGAACCTTCTTCTAGATCATACCTAAACAGCTCATATCGCCCGTTCAATTTATCACTTGCCCCTGGATATGTTACATTGTATTCCTTCAAAAATTCGTATTCATTTATATGCAATTCATTCATTTTTTTATTATCTAATTCAATATAAGCTTTCATATATTCCAAAGCTGCTTTATCAGCCGCTTTTATATTAAGCGATTTCTGATTATCTATCACTTCACTTTTAGTAGATTGACAGGCTGTAAGGGTTGTTACAATTAACCCTCCAGCCACAATAGCTCCTACTAAATAGCCCAATGTTCTTTTATATTTCACGATTCCTTCACTCCTATTTCGCCTTATATTAAGCGCCCGCGAGTTCCTGTTCACGTTCTTCCGCTGTTTTCGTTGAAGAATCAAATGCCTCTGCTAATTCTTTGAAAACAGGATCAACTTTAATAACTGCTGTACGTCCATAGATGTCTTGGAACAAGCAATGACCCCTTTTTAAATTCTGCAACATTCTTATATTAGCGTCTGTTACTGGCAAATTATAATATCCTAACATTTCTTTTGCTTCAGCATCATTTTTTAAACAATAGGAGAATTTCATTCCAACGTTGGCAATCTCTTTATTCGCTGAATTAAAATCACTCGCATTTTGTGTACCAAGATATAATCCTGTATTGTGATAACGCCCTTTACGAATAATTTCATCCGAAAGTTTTGCCCCTTCACGATTTCGCATAACATTTTTAGCTTCATCTTGAATATAAACTTTAAATTTCTTACGATCTGTTGAAAGCATAAGGGATTTACCGAATGCTGTTAAAGCTGTAAGAACACTTTCTGATAATTTATCAGTAATACTCAATACAGTTTGCTCTAATGGTGGTAATGATAAATGTTGAATTTGTAAAACTTGTAAAGCTCTTTCTAAATCTAAGGCTCTGTAATCCTGTCCTGGCTTACCAAACAATAGATTCGCAAGTGGTGAATTTTCAATTGTATTTAAACGTGTTACTAATTCTGTTAATAGTGCCAACTCTTCTTGAATCAATTCACCATCTTGTTTCATTTCAAACAATTCATCTTTTACTAAAGATAAACAAGGCTCTTCTTTCATTGCTACTCGTTGAATTGCTGTCCATAGGAAGTCATATTTTGAATTCTCTAGCGTTACACCTGTTAAATATGTTAAAACTTCCAACGATAAACTCATCGCATCTTCTCTTGTTGCACTAACACGGAATGGGTCTAAACATCCTTTGTCACGTTCACTTTGTCCTAAAGTCCATACTTCCAATTGATCCTTATTTTTCTTAAACCCTGGGAGCAATTTTGGCCATTCACTTCTATCCCCTTTAGGGTCGACGCAAAATGCAAGCCCATCGCTCATAACAATCCAGTATAATAAGATGTTCATTAAGAATGATTTTCCTTTACCTGTCATACCGGCTATCATTACTGACAAACTATCAAATTCATTATTTAAGTTCTCTAACGCTTTTGCTGCTAAGTCTGGTCTAATAAAGACCGGGCGATTTAATTTAACTGTACGACCAATATAGAACCCTTGATTGTCGCCGATTTGTGTTGTTGCCCCAAACATACCTTGTGCCAATACCCCTGGCTCCGCATATATTTTAAAATCTTTATTATAGCGCTTTGCCCCTGGGAAGAATTCGTAGAAATATGCCATTTGATCACCATAAGGATTTACTAATTGAATTTTCATCTTTCTATATTCTGTAATTAGTTTCTTCACACGATGAGCTAATGTTTTTTGATCTTGAGCATAAACAGCAAATAAAACACTCATTTCAAATCCTGGCGCACCGGTTGTTTGGAAAACGTCTTGCATCAGTTTAACTCCGGCCGCCTTACGATCTACAGTCCGGTCTACAGTTCCACCAAGTGCCGCCTGGTGACGTTGGTCATTTAATTCCCGCTCGCTATTTTGCAATCCTTTTAGAACACTCACATTCTCCATATGATGAGCACGAATACTTACTTCCACCGGGAATTTTAAAGAATGCGATTGTATACGATATATCCATTCTCGGCCTGGGAAATGTGATTGCGGGTCCATATCACTTACTGCAAGAAAGGAAACGTAACTTTCTTCTAAATCACCCTCTGCATTTCTCCTTTGAAGTCGAATACAACGGCCAGGCTCTTCATCTACTTCACACTCAGTTAAGCGGAGAATAGCCTCACGGTCTGGACGTGTAGCCGTTTTAGTTTCTCCATTTTCATCTACCCATGAGATTTTGGTTCCTACATTCCAATCCTTCACTGTTTCTGGGGCTGTCATTCCACGAGTGAAATTATGTTCAATTAAGAACCTTGTAACTGGTGGTGTCGCTCTTCTCATAAAACGAAAAGCACCTAACAATTGATTATAAATACCATCTTCGGCTTCCTTATAATCACTAATCTCTTCTTCTAACAAGTCACTTTCTTCAATTCCCATTGCTCGAAACGGCGTTTCAGTAAACCCCTTTATAAATTTTCTGGCGAATTTTGAGGTTTCAATTACTGGATTTTTAACTTGTTTTTCTTTTCTATCCTGATTTAATTGCACTAATAAGAAAAAATGATATTCTGTATTTTCTTTTGAGACTGATGATTGTTGCAAATACAATTTCACTTTTTCAAAAAGGACCTTTGCCGTGTTAGACAAAGGTCCTTTCAACCTTGCAATATGTTCATCTATAATTGCGTCAGAATCAGTTACTTTTGGAATGACAAGTAAATGAAAATCACTTTCTAATTGTGTAAATAAAGACTTCTGGTTTGAGAAATATGTTTTCTTCATCCGATCACTTTGATGTTCATATTCAAAACCTTCGACTTCATAAATACTCCAAACCCTCTGATCTGGACAAAAACAAAGATTATCCTCTACATGATTAATTGGGAATTCCGATACACTATTTAACGCAAGCATTAAATATCCTCACCTTCTATATTTTCAAATATTTTTTATTAAATATTCATTTTCAAATTCATCCTCTTGTTTTAATACCATTCGTCTTCTTCTAAACGTATTGTTTCGGATTCTTCTGTGCCTTGTTCTATTAGAGTCAACGGATAATCTTCAACCTCCCCTTGACTCATAGGTATAATAGGAACAATATCCGATTCACGGTAACGAATGAAAATAGGACTTTCAAAAACATATTTTTTTGGTTTTTCAAACCTTATAAAGCGTGACATTTTATGTGGCCTTAATTTAAATAAAATCCATGATCTAGCAAATACTAAAAATGACTTACCATCTGTTTTATACGTATCTAGGCCCCAAACTGCAAAACCTGGAATGATAATGTAATATGGAAGCCAAAATTCATCAGCAATTGGTCCAATAAACCAAGAAGTTAATGGGAAAACTCTTAATATAACAAACACCAATACTATTAAGGCATAATAGCCTAATAATTCATATTGGCGACGTTCATATTTCATATAACTTCCGAAAGTATATACAATAAAAGGTTTTGATTTTTCTTCCATCAGCAAGAACGCCTCCTTATTTAATTACATTCCTAACATTCCACCTAAGAATGACCCTACTTTTTCAAGAGTTTCTGGTGCTGCTACAAGGAAGAATCCAAGGCCACCCGCGATAACAATTGTAACGAGGAAACCCCATGCTCGCTTCGCAATACAAAAGATAACTAACCCGATAATGATAATTCCTAAAGCATATTTCCCTTGTGTTTTAACCCAGTCATACGCTCCATCTAAACCAAATCCTAGTATCATATTATTTAATAAATTCATTTTATTTTCCCCTCTCTATTTCACTGTCATATCAGTGACGATATATTGTTTTCCTTCTTTTTTAACTGTTAATACATATTTCATTGTCATTTTGGATTCTGAAACAGCATCCTTCATTTCAGCAATTGCATAAACATCATACGTACCTTTCTTTGATCCTACATATACTTTCGCTTCCTTGATTTGTTCAAAGTGAAGCGCTCCTTCTAACCCTTTAATATCTTTGTTGTGCAATACATACTCCAATTCTTTTTGAGTTGCTGTTGTGTAAGACTTGAAGAAAGTTGGTAAGAAGTCACGAATTTCTTGTTTCGCTTTATAATCTGCCTCATCTGATCGCTTTTCATCTTTATCAACTTTGATTTTTGCTTTATTGTCTACTTTAACCACTTGAGGATTTCCCGTTACAATAAACCCTTTTCCATCCGTTTGAATCGGTACAGCAATTGTTTCTGTAACGTCTTTCCCTTCGTCTTGACGAGTAAGTTTATAATCTACTTTAAGAACCATATCTGCACTTTGTTTTCCAGTCTCTTTTACCCGCACAATGGAAGCTTGTACATAATTTGCATCCCATTGAAGACTATGCATATCTAATCCAGCTTGTGGGTCTGCTCCTTCTAATAAATAGGGTTTTAAACGTCCTTCTCTGTTAGCACGCTCGTTATCCCCACGTTTCCAGGTAAAGTATTCCTTTGCAAATTGCTTTGAAAATTCTACCGCTTCTGGCCGTGTAGCTCCATTCTGATCTAATTGCACTTTAGAATCCGGACCATTTTGCACCATTGCTTTCAATTTATTATTTGTAATAAGCCCTGTAATCGAAACCGTAAACATCCATAAGAAGAGTACCCAAAAGACCACATTTCCGATCTTCTTCGCTTTATACGAAGGTATTCGGAAAGGTTTCCTCCTTTTTTCCCTCCACTTATTCAACCTTTCTTTTAACCCCACACCATTTCACTCCTAACCTTTTTTATCAAATGCTTTTGAAAGTCCCATAACTGCAACTGTTACAACAAGTAACCCTTCCCAGCCATACCTTCCATAAATCTCTAAAAACATAGATTTTATTTCTTCATAAACCGGTTGTGCTTCTGGGAATCTACGAAATATAAAATCTTTTGATACAACTAACACAATAACCGCCGTTATAAAAGAAACAATTGTTGAAAGTACAAATCGAAACACCCTCTTATAACCTCACTTTCTCATTAGGATTTCCGATGTTCCGATAAATCGCTCCAAAAGGATTTTGTAAGACTTCTTCAAACATCACGACATAAACAGGTACATTCGGGCTTTCCATTTCTTTCATATACCGTAACAATTCTTTTTGTCGCCCCTCATTACCAGCAATAAAGATTAGTCGCCATTTCTCTATTGGGTATGTTAGACCTGCATATCGATCATATTTTTTAACCGATTCCTCCCGGCTTAAAAAGTCGTTATACCTTCGTAGCTTTTTCTCGATAACCTCTTTCGTTCCGTAAGTACGTTCCATTTCCAAAAACAAGCCGTAATTTCCTTCGATTCTGTTTTTCAAACCAATAACAGCCAATCCATCTGGTCGAATAACAGCACTTTTATTTTTGTCATATTGAAACGTTCCTCTTGCCTCATTTATCCATTCTTTCATTCCAATTGGAATGTCTGACTTTGATTGCTCTAGCATGGCGCATTCAACGTGGGCCAACATTAAACTATGATAAACAAAAGTCGCAACTCGATTGGACCATTTGTAATTCCAATGGACCTCCCCTCTCAACTCCCGCACCATTTCAACACCGTACTTATCAAGTGTATAAATATTTGATCCGTTACCTGATCGCCTACGCTTCCCACGAATACTTGCTACTGGATGCCTTTCACTTTTGATGTAATTTTCTTTCTCTAGTTTCGCAAGTCTTGCATAGATTGATTTTTCTTTATGATTGGGATAATTTTTCATACGAATATATTCAAAGTCCACATAGATGTGTGTATGAATATCCATCAATACTTGTTCATCCTCAGTGGTTAAAAACATCTTCATCCTCCTTCCCACCATTAAAAGTCAAAGATACTCTTTTCTACTTTTGGTTCAGCATTTTCTACTTTCTGCGATTCCTCTTTTTTGGTTTCAACGGGGTACTTTTCTTTATCGTCATCTCCCGTTTCAAACGGATAATCAATTTCCCCTTTCTCTTTTAAGAAGATATGATCAGTGTTTTCCATCTCCCAAGGGAAAGGCATATCCATAATGACAGGTGATTCCTCTTGCTCTGTCTCTTCAGCTTTCTCAAAGAGCGATTCCTCTTGCGCCGCCTCTTCAGCTTTCTCAAAGAGCGATCCCTCTTGCGCCGCCTCTTTTTCGGCTTTTTCAAAGAGTGATTCATCCTCTTTTTTTAAGTTCACTTTAGTTGGAGCTGTTATGTCTTGACCATATAAGAAAAGATTAATTTCTCGATCTATTTCTTCAGCTGACTTCCCTCGCTTCTCTAATTCATTAATTTTTTTGAATGTCCATTCATTTGAATCAGCAATTTCTTTATCATTTCCATACGTTGCAACCTTGCCATTCGGTCTATAGCGGTCTAAAGGCGGCGCTTTTATCATGCACCAAACATTTTTGGCTTTCCCATCAAACTTATCTTGTGTTTGAACAGCTGCCTCCAAATCGGGTAATCCTTGCAAGTACTCCGCTCTGAATTTCCCTTGCATAATCCCCTCTAGAGCTTTAGCCGATGACTTACCTTGCCTACAAACAAAGAAATTACCACCTATTTCCGTAAGTGCATCTGCCAATTTTTGATCTAATTGCCCTGATATTTGTTGTGTAATAATCCAAAGACCCAGACCATACTTCCGATCCTCCGCTACGATTTTAGGAAGTATTGGAACTGGTACTTTATGAGCTTCATCAATGAATGCTAAATGCAATTTCGAACCAATCTGTCTTTTTTGTACAGTACGGTGGTACTGATTCATGATATAACCAATTGTTAGCTTAATATCAGCATTTCCCATGCCTGACAAATCATAAAAAACAAGATGACCTTCATCCATCCACTTTAAAATATCTAGAGAAAAGTCAGATTGTCCGTATATACGTTTTAAGTATGTGCTACTACGGAATATATCTAACCGATTTAATAATGGCTGCATACTATCTTCTAAGGCGGCCCCTATTTCATTTTTCCATAGATTTCTATAATGCATTGATTCTGGACCTTCCAAACCATCCAAAACACGCTCTCTAAACAATTCATCCGTTCCAAACGCAATAATACTTAATGTAGAGTGCTCTTGACTCCCATCACACAAAAGCGTTCCAATAATCGCTTTTAGAATTCTTTCCGTTTGTGGGGCTGGATTTGGGACCAACGCTTGAATACTTTCGAAAATAGAATCAACTACCGTTTGCGTATCTTCATCAGGATTACGATGTAACAAGTTAATTGCCGGTGGATATTTTGTTTTTCGGAAGCGAATGAAGTGGACTTTATCCCAATCTACTTTTGCGCCCTCTAACTCTGCCTTTAACAATCGATTTAGCACCACAATTGCCAGGTCTGGCGTAGGATCAAACAATGAAAATCCACTTGCTGTACTTGGGTTTTCAATCCAAAGATTTAAGGCACTATCAAGTACATTGCCTGCTACAGTACTTTTACCAGCGCCAGTACCTCCGGTAATACAGCCCATCTTTTTAAACTGCTCTTCCGTCATCTTTACTTCACGATCTCTTTCTAATGGATGAACTAACGTTCCAATTGTTAGACCTGTAGAAAGAACACCTTCAGGAAGCATCTTTTCTCCACTCTCTAAATACAAAATCTTATTCTCAAATTCATCCTCCTTATCACCCTTGATATTCGGGAGATGAAGCAAATTAACAAGTTCTGACCCTGTCCAAGTCATACGCCCGTAATAAGGAATTGGAATACGCCAAATAGACCGACGAAACGAACGGTAACGAAGTTCATTTACATCAGCCATCATACTCGCTATGATATTCCCCAAACCTTTTAGCATTCTGACACCAGGATATACCTCAGTCGCTACGGAAACACAAACTTGAAACGCTGTTTCTTTCCCTAAAAATCGTTGCGTTAAAACCTTTGCTTCCGTTTTCTGAAACACATCTAAATCTTTTTCCATTCTCTTTCGAGCTTTTAATTCTGCTTCTTCTTTTTTGATTCTTCTTGTTAATCGATAATCTCGATCCGGCGAAAAAGAAACATCAATCCAAGTCTTTTCTTCCATTCCACTTATAAGCTGTGGAAGTTTATCAGTTTTATACTGGGCTAATGATAAAGACTTTTTCGTCTTTAATTTCATTCTCCCGCCAACAGCACCACCAAACAATTTATTACGTGGAAACGGAATATCTTCTATATTTTGTTCTATGATCTCAGCGTTCTTATATACATTTCGAAACGCTTTAACTAAATAAGCTAAATTCTCTTCTGGTCCACCTAAATAAAATCGAACCTTTTGACTCTTCCCATCTATATCTTCCGGCTGATACATAAGTAATCTGTACCAATCGCGACCCTTCCACAATTGTTCTAGTGGTTTTCTTCCCTCACCATGCACTTGTCGAATCATATCTCCTAATTGATCTACTTTAGCATCATCGGACATATGAGGGATAACTAAAACGTATTTATAAGACTTCTTTTCGAGCCTATATAAAACAATACATCTAGTTATCCAAAATATAGTCCCAATAAATAGTAGGAGTAGACTAACATGTACAACCCTTTTCACAATTGGCACAATCTGAATTAATCGATTTAAAATTTCGTATCTTGTAATCCAAACAAATAATATACCGGATAGTAATAGGAAAAATCGCCAATGTTTTATTAATACCTTCAACACGGCTTTCTCCAGTTCTTTTTCAAACTTATTTTTAGATGCCACTAACTCCACTTCCTTTGCATCAACTATGAAGAATTACTCTCTCCTTTTTAATGTTTTTCAAATGCTTTTCTAATTCCAAAAGCTCTAATTCATAGAGCTGTCTTTTTCCATCCTTGTAAAAACCGCAATCAATTAGCTGATTAATGATAAGCTGTTTTTTTCTATGCTCATAATAAGTACGTTTTTCTAAAAGAAGCATTATTTCGAAGCTTTTTCAAATCTTTTAAATTCTTTTTCTGTTATTTCCACGAATCGGATATCCCGATCTATAAGATACTTAATATACTTTTCTCTTGCTTTCATATACTCTTCTTGATTTCCCCATCTTGTATGGCTGCCATTACAAAGAACGAAAAAAGAAGTTAAGTTCAGCTGACTTACTAGGTTTTCACTTTGATCCTTCGGATTAAAAATTTCTTTCGCCATTTCATGCACTTGTAATACCTCATCTAATGAATAACACACTACAAACAAATAATGCGGAATTATTGAACCCACACTCTCTTACCTCCTTGTATTTACACTTCTAAGCAAAAATCAAATTGTAATATAATCAAGCAATTGAACTATAAAATAAGTAAACACCGCTGATAAAGGTAATGAACATACAGCAAGAACAACAAGTAAACCAGATTGTTCTTGTTCAAAGTAAAAATCTTTTATTGTCATATAAATAGCAAAGGTCAACAAAATGTACACGCAAACAAACAACAGTATGATTTCTCCCATAAATCCGTTCACTTCCCTTTAAAACTCTTAATTCCGCATTTTCCACCCTCATTTTCAACAAAATTCAAATTTGAAACCAATTAACGCTTTTATTCAATTTCATTAATTTTTAAAACAAAATGACTAGTATCTTGATAATCTAATTTTTCTTGATCCATCGACTCTACTTTTTCTCCAACTAATCTTTGGAAATCATCACTGTTCGCATCTTCTGGTATTTCAACTTCAACAAGAGCTTTATACGTTTTCGTTACTTCCACTTCTACTTCTTGATACTTTTTCATCTTTATACCCCTCCGTTTTAACTTCTTTACCTGGATAATATATTATTCTAGGCGTTTTACTCAGCCATTTATTAAGATCGTTCTGTCTTATTTCTTCCAAACATATATTATAGAATTCCTCTACTCCTTTTAAGTCTCGTTTTTCTAATTCCTGTACAATAAATTCTCTTACAGCATATGGATTTAATTCACATAATTCTATGAAGGTATCATGAACAACTTTTAACTTCCCTTCATCATAGAAATCTAAAATTTTCTTTGTTATTTTCTCTCTTTGTTTGTAATCTTCCACCCAATCACCATATATACCCTCAACCTCTTTAAAATTCGAATCCCCTAGGAGTTTTATAATAAAACCTCTCACCCCAGAATGCTCTATTCTAGAAATACCCACAATTTGATCATGAACAGGTTTTAATTTCCCTTCATCATAAAGTTTCAAAATGCCTTTTATCATTTCTTCTTTTCTCACAAGTTCATATTGCTTGATTAAACACATCTTATCCCTACCCCCTAGTAAATTTCTAAATCTACTAGAATAACACTTCCACTCTATTTCACACCCTTACCAAAACATTTAGTACATAGTGTTTTTTCCATAGATTCATGTATTTTGAACCCTCTGATTAAGCATATTTTCCCAAATACCATTCCCGTTCCGTTACATTTTTTGCATTTTCGAGTCTTCAATTAAATCACACCACTTATCTATAAAATTCAAATTCTATACCTTATCTACTAAATTAGGGATTTTAGGTTAATTTGATTCTTTATAATGATTCAATTGTCTTTGGTAACAACAGCAAGCAAACGACGCGATTCCCTTAGCTGTCATTTCATCCGTTATATCAGTAGCAACATAACCAGCAAAGTTATTTGTATACTTTCCATCTTTTGATGTTGTTAAAAACGGAAATTTAGCACCGATATAATACAAACCATCTTTATCTACATCTACATCAAACTCTGTACCATCTGAAGCTTTGTATTGAATTACCTTTTTTAAATCATCCATTTTGTATTACCTCCGTTTTTCTATAAAATTTGATATACATTACTCATCCCCTCACTCCTTTACAGTTCTCATACACAAATTAGAGAGGGCTATAACAAGAATTCTTGTAGATTCCTTACAAGTCAACATAATTGAAAACGCATGATAAGAAGGATGATCCTTTTCTAAGTGATCTGTGATATGTTCCAAAAAACCTTCCTTTTCTTCGCTTTGCAAAACAAATTCTCTTACATCTGATAACCTAGCCTTTTCTTTATACTTATCTTTTACGTAAAGAATTGCTCCACTCAAAAATGATTGTGTTGTTCTTATCCATGTTAAGCCAGCGCCTTCATGAAGTACCTGTTTTGTCATTTTTCTAGCGAGTTCATACGCTTGTTTTTTAGTTTGAATACCAGTAATTTCATTAGAAACGATCATTAATTCCACCCCTTCATTGTTATGAAATTTTTACATAATAAAACTTACAACCCCTATGACTACACCCCAAAAGGGAAGGACAATGATTAAGCCATTTTTACATCCTTTTGCAAAATCTAAAGGATCATCATCTTGATAAACTTCTCCTGATAAACGTTTCATATTATCTCTCCTTGAAATCTGTTTCTACCCTCCATAAAAAACTACAAGTGACATAACCTATTAAATAAATCATCATAAATTTGATTAGAAGATCAATTATTATAGAGCTCACTTTTCGTTCACCTCTCCCATTGCTTGTAAAATACAAGCTATTAGTAAAAGTGGTATTAACATTAATAAAATCCCAATCTCTCGACATTTTGTAAACATCGAAATCCACCCCTATTAGAAAAGAAATATAAATAGTCCCTTCCTTATGTTTTCTTTCAAATTGACTAACTCCCCTTATACCCCCGTTCTTTCAAGAAGATATCTATATAAAAAGGTGACAATATATCTCAAATGCAATTGAAATATTGTCACCCTTTATTGCTAGGTACTAGCAAGCGATATTGAAGTCTACTAAGAACTCCGATTTAATTTAAACCATCATTTACTTACTATTGAACATTTTCTAAACTGCGATCTTAACTCAAACGATATTTGCTCATTCTTTCCGTACACTTCAAGACCGCTTATTATCTAAAATAAACCTGTCCTACACCTGAACGAGTACTTTGTACTGATACATCAAAAGTACCTATACCTCTTTCAAGTAATTTAAATGAATTATATTTATACTTCCCTTTGATAGTGAAAGTAAGAGGTTGATTAAATTGTACTTTCCCTTGTGTATATTCCATCTTCCAATCTTTAGAATCCATATTACTATCCTTTAATTTTTGATTTACTTTATTGATTACGTCAGGAGTAAAGCCCCCATCCCTCTCTGCTAAACTTACAGCATATTCACTAATTTCATTTGCCTTAACGTTAACAACTGTATGTCCTGCAAATTCTACACCAAAGACAATAATGAACATTAACGACAAGAAAAAAACAACATATGTAACTGCTTGTTGCATGTATATGTTTCTCCTTTCTATAAATTAAGAGAAAAGGACGGATCAACCGCCCTTTCAACTAAAAACTTATTTTGACCATCCAGACGGTTCACTCTTAGCGCCGCCAGTAATTGAAGTAAAGTAATTAGATACATTAAAAGTACCTGATTTTAATGCTGGGTACATGATAACTAAAACTACAACTGCCATTCCAAGACCAATGTAAGTCCATGAAACTTTATTTGATGTTTCATCTGAAGACTCATTTTTCAACCATTGTTTTGTACGAGTTAATAAAGCTGAACCCTTCCCCTTACTTGATCCTTTTAATTCTTTAATTTCTAATGTTTTCATAAATAAATTTCTCCTCTTCTTTTAATAGATTTATTTGATTAATTAAAAACTAAACTAACTATCTCTTGCTTTATCAACTAAGATATTGCAAGAAATATTGATTTGAAGAAAAGCCTGTCCAGAAGTGACTTGTAATACATGAAAATCACCTCCTCGTATGATTAAGTTAGGTTTTTTAGGGACGGGATGTACCTATAAACCCAAGAGTATCTATTTTTATGAGATACTTAAATTTGTAGATAGAGTGTTGCC
>NZ_JAKUFX010000150.1:0-13250 GCF_022663635.1 Bacillus cereus group sp. BfR-BA-01356
TTATCTAGAAATATCTTGAGACGTCCAAGTATTTTCTTTATTACTGGACTCTTATTAGAGAGTAAAACTAAGCCTGAGATAGGGCTTAAATATTAATATACGAGGGGAATTGGTTATGCAACAAATTAAAAAAATAGGAAACTCATTTTGGTATATGACACCTGTTTCTGAAACAGATAGACCTATATTAGGAATGGTTGTTGGAAAAGAAAAAACGTTAATGATCGATGCAGGGAATTCAGAAGAACATGCACAATTATTTTTAGAAATGTTAAAAGAACAAAATGTATCAAATCCTGATTTTGTAGCACTAACGCATTGGCATTGGGATCATATTTTTGGATTATCTGTATTACGGAATGCATTAACTATTTCGCACGCTGAAACGAAAAAAGAAATGCAGACAATAGTATCTTATGAATGGACAGATGAAGCGTTGGATGCACGCGTAAAAGAGGGTACTGAAATTGAATTTTGTGCGGATTGCATCAAGAAAGAGTTTGAAGAAAAAGCGAGAAATATTAACATTATTCCTCCGGCCTTAACGTTCCAGGATCAAATGGAATTAGATCTTGGTGAGGTGACATGCGTGTTAAAACATGTGGGCGGAGATCATGCACATGATTCAGTTGTTATGTACATAAAAGAAGAAAAGATATTGTTTTTAGGGGACTGTATATATGCAGATATTTTTTCCTCGAAGTGGAACTATACGACGAAAAGAACGTTTGCATTAATAGATGAATTAGAAAAATTTGATGCTGAGACATATATTCTTTCTCATGGGGAAGCGATAAATCGAGAGGAGTTTTTACAAGAGATTCGCTTGTTAAAAGCAGTAGGAACTTATACAGAAGCTCATAAGGGCGATGAAGAGAAGATAAAGGCAGCGTACAAACAAGAACTAGATAGAGAATTAAATGAAGATGAGTTAGAAACAATAACGTATTTTGTCAATGGTTATGAAATGAATAATCTGTAAGACACTACATTAATCAAATATAATTAAATTGCACAAAAAGAGTATTGAAATTTAATTCAATACTCTTTTAAATATTAAGTCCCAAGCAATTTCTAAATTTTTTGGCTGGTTCATCATCTGGATTTATACCACTTTCAAAACTGGTAGTGAAAGGTAACCACTGCCAATCTTCGCATCCTACAAAAGCTACTCTTGACCAATTCTCAATGAATTCAATGAAATTATTCGCAATCTTATACCCATGTCCTTCTCCATCGTCGTGGCTTAGGTAAATTATTGGAGCATCTATATCATCTTTCATATCAAATGCTAAATAATCTCCATTTCCCACTTCACAAAATGCTAATTTGTTGTGCCAAACTACATCATATTCATCATCTAAATTTGAAAAAAACTCGTCAACCAAGTCTTTACGTTCTTTTTCGAATTTAGAAAGACTTTCTAAACTCCAGTGGGGTGTTCCGCAAAAAATATCAGTAAATTCATTTGGTAGCTCTACATCGTCAGGTAAAAACCAGCGTAAGCTAAAATTTCCTGAGAACTCTAAAAGTACTTTTTTGAAGCTATTTGGTAGTTTAATATCCAGTTTTTCTTCTACTTGGATTATTTGTTCAAGGGAAGATGGTTCATCTATATAAACTTCTTGAACTTCACCACCTATGTATTTAATTCTAGAAGTTATAATTTCTATTCGTTCTTTTAGTAACTCATAATCCATCTTATCACCTCATGTTATATTAATTAAAGTATATCATTCTTAATAAATTTTTTTCGTGTTATTGAGGTTTCAAGTAGCAGCTTTTTTAGCTAATTTAGTAATATATTCAAAGAAAACATCGTGTTTTACATCGTAAACGACATTTACAGGTCGTCCATTAGTAGTTTCCTCTGTACGTCCTTGGCTTGGTCCGTATGTATGAACAATACTATTAATTGTTTCAGTTTTTGCAAGGTTAGTGTTTCCGACAAGCGCGGTAGTTAGTACATCCCATAAATAGTAGGTAGAGTTCGTTGAGAAGTGAACGAGAGGGGGAACCATTGCATAGCATTGACCAAGGAAATCCATACCAATATACTTTCGTTCTTTTGCCCACTGTTCACGTATGTTTATAGTTAACGGAACTTGGTTTGTACTTTCTAGTGTCACTAAGTCGATTTTAATTTGTGCATCCCATACACGAGCCACTGCTTCAGGGTCCCAAAACGAATTCCACTCAGCTGTTCCATCATGCTCTGGTTCATGTACATTGCCTGCTGTAAGAAATGTACCACCCATCCAAACGAGACGTTCAATTTTATCTTCGATGATGGGAGTTTCATATAATGCACGAGCAAGGTCAGTTAGGGGCCCGGTAAATAATAAAGTTGTTTTTCCTTCCGTTTGTAGAAGTGTTTCTATTAAATGGTGATGTGCAGGCTTTGCCACCACGGGTGTTACAACTTTTCCAGACTCATTTAAAATTGGTAAAGCATCTACATAAAATGCATGCATCCGCCAGTCTTTCGGAAACGGGTTTTGCCCGCGAGAGTTTGAAGCGGCTACGGCAATATTACCTTTGCCGAAACGATCGATAATTTTACGACTGGCAGACATTGCGGGTTCTAAATAGCAGTCTGCTGGGATAACAGATACACCGGTAAGTTCAACGTTTTCCATTTGAAGTAATAAAAATAATGAAATTAAATCATCTACACCGCCATCATGATTGAAGTACACTTTTTTCTTCATTGTAATCTCCATCCTATATGATTTAGTTAGAAATTAAATATGAATTGAGGAGAAGTCATCAATAATTTCCACCACTTCAATTTCTCCATTAATCAGTAGCTCAGGAAGCTCATTTCTAATATTTCCTTTCCAATACTCTCTAGCTTGTTCGATTTTTTGAGAAAAAGGAATACCATCTTCTTTCGGTAAAAGATTCCCGTCACCTTCAAAAGAACTTCCGATTACTCGTAGTTTAACAATCTGCAAAACTTCTCGATTGTAAGAATCAAATAGCGCTCTCCATTTCAAAGCATCCTCATAGCTTTTAGCAGCGTATAAACAAGATAATCTGGAAGGGTATTCAGGGAATTCTTGTAGTCTAACCATTTCTACAATTGTTTCTCTAACTGCTCTAATTGTTTGATCCATATAATTCATAACTACTTTAGCATTTTCATTATTTATATGTAATTCGTTATTTTTATAGTGTTTATTTAAAATTTGTATGCCATCTTCACCATTAGCATTTAATTGTTCTCTTTCAAAAAAGAAATGGTATAGAGTATTGTGTTGATTTTTGTTAAAAGGAATGATTTGTCCGATATGCATTTTTTTCCTTGTTACGATGTGATATGCGTAAAATTCTGCTTCATTCATGGTTATCCTCCTAGTAATAATGTAATGCAATGTTAAATTTAGTAATTCAACATTGAAATATATAAAACCTTTATAAGTAAAAGTGAGAATTTGAGTTGAAAGTAAAGAAAATACATGAAAACGTTTTAAATTTGTTCACAAAATGTTCACTTACGAAGGGGGGGGGCAATGTCGATATAATGACAAAGACTCAAAGAGAGAGGATGATGAAATTTGCCAACAACAAGAAAGGAAAACCTCCAATTTGGCATGATGATGTGCCTTGGAATGGTTATCGTAATGACGTTTTACAATTTACTAATGAATGAAACAGGAGGATCAATTTATATTAAAGAGATTGCATTAGAACTATTAATTGGCTTTATTATTGCGCTATTAATTGAAATATTTATAGTTGGACCTTGTGCGAAAAAAATTGTATTCATGTTGCCATTTGATAAATCTAAGAAAATAAATATTATCGTTGCAATGGCGACAACTATGGTAATTGGAATGGTGTTCTTTATGTCATTTTTCGGTATGGCTATGATGCATTTACATGGTGGACTAAAAGGAGATTCATTTGTTTCAATTTATTTTTCGATTTTTATTAAAAATTTCATAATGGCATATCCATTACAATTAATTATTATGGGACCGCTTGTACGTTTCTTATTTGCAAAGTTTGTTATGAAAAAGAAATCTTTTAATGTAGCGTAATTTAAATTCATAAAACTTTATATATGAATAATTAACATAAACACATCTCGCATTTTTGAGGTGTGTTTTTTGTTCATTCCAAGTTATTTTCATAGTGATGTGACATTTGTCCTTTTGCGATTATAGGATGATGGTTTTTAATTAAGTCAGAAATAAAGGATGAGGAGATGATTTTTTGAAAGGTATTATATTTGCTGTTTTTGCGGGGATATTTATAACACTTCAAGGAACCTTTAATGCGAAACTTAGTTCACATATCGGTATATGGTCGACGAGTATTATAACCCATTTAATTGGATTCATTATTGCAACAACTGTATTTTTGTTAAAGAAAGAAGAGAAAGTAACAGATTTAAAGAGTGTGAAAAAAGTATATTTAGCAGCGGGTGCATTTGGCGGATTCATTATTTGTGCAGAAACGATGGCGATATATTCACTAGGAGTTACATTGACAGCTGGCACACTAATGGTTGCTCAATTGTTAACGGCAACAGTTATTGAAATGAAAGGACTGTTTCATATAAAAAAGATACAGATGGAGAGATATCATATTGTGGGAACAATAGTAATGATTATAGGTATTGTTGTATTTAATATGTAAATGAAAGGAGAAATGAATATGGAGGATAAATCAGCTTTAATTACGCATTATTTGAGAACCAATAAAACGCTCGAGATTTTTTCAGAAATAGATACAGCTTATTTTCAATTAAATCACTTTGAAAAAGGCGAGCTTATTTGCAATATAGATGACGAAATGGATCGTTTATATTTTGTTGTTAAAGGTAAAGTAAAAGTTTACACGATTACACCTGAAGGGAAGAAACTAATCCTTCGCTTTATCAATCCATTGGCCATTGTTGGTGATATTGAATTAATTCAAAATAGCAAAGCACATAATGTCGTTGAGGCTTGTTCAGATGTTGTAGCAATCTCTATTTCTAATACGGTTATTAGAAACAAGTTATTACATGATCCTATATTTATGAAGTTCTTGCTTGAAAACATTGCCAACACGTTAAAAATATCGACTCGTTTTACTGCTCTTAATTTACTTTATCCTGTAGAAGTACGTGTAGCTAGTTATTTGCTTTCAATTTCAACAGATAGTAACGGGAATATGTATAAAGGGGATTTGGATGCAACTTCAGTAACGAGTATTGCAGATTTTATAGGGGTAAGTTATAGGCACGTAATTCGGGTATTACAAAGATTTTATAATGAAAAACTAATTGAAAAGAGTAATGGAGTTATTGTAATTAAAGATTTTTCTAGAATGAAGGAAGTTGCTAAAGATAATATATATGAGCAATGAAAGGGAGAGGAAGATTTTGATTGGATTTAGTTTAGCTATATTAGCAGGAATATTAATTAGCGTACAATCTGTTTTTAATGCAAAAGTAAATGAAAATGTAGGACAGTGGTTAACAACTACATGTGTCCTTGGAATAGGTCTCATTAGTTCTATTCTATTTTATATCATTACAGAAAACAGTATTAACATTAAAGTGTATACTACAAATTATTTGTTTTATGTAAGTGGACTGTTTGGTATCGGGTTAATTATTTGTATAATGGGTGCAATAAAGAGCTTAGGCCCAGCATATACGGTGCTAATTAGTCTTATTACTCAATTGGTCGTTGCGTTATGCATTGATACATTCGGATTATTTGGAATGGAGAGTGTTCCATTACAAGTAAATAAATTAGTTGGTATAGGTTTATTAATTGTGGGAGTAGGAATTTTTAAAAATCTATTTTTGAATAAGAAAGCTATTCATATAAATGAGGATAGTGTCTAAAGAATATAAAGGGGAAAAGTGTAAATGGTCAGAACTTATACATTTAGATAGTAATAAGTGAGCGATGAGGAGAGAGGATAAATGAATCAGTTAATGTTGCAAGATGGTATACACTATTTGAAAATCAATGGGATTATGCATTGGTGTAAAGTTGCAGGGACAGCTCATAATACAGTCCCTCTTATTATAGTACATGGTGGTCCAGGTGGTAATCATTATGTATTCGAAAGAACGCTTGGTTTGAAGTTAGAAGGAAATATGACTGTAGTTTATTACGAACAAAGAGGTTGCGGACGAAGTGAGGCACCACAAGATGACGGTGAGTACTCAATCAATACTCTAGTCGAAGATTTAGAGGAATTAAGAAAGCAATTACATGTAGAGAAGATAAATTTGTTAGGATATTCTTTTGGTGGACAAATTTGTTTAGAGTATGCTTTGAAATATCCAAAAAATGTTGAACAAATGGTATTGCAAGCACCATCGTTAGATGATTTTAATGATATGTATACTGTGCAGATAGAAGGTTTTCTACAAGTAACGAAAGGGGAAATGAAAGAACAAATATTGATAATAAGTAAGTCAGAAATTCCTTTAAAAGAAAGGTATAATCAAGTTTGGAGTATAGTTGATACAAAAGCTGTAGATCGACTATTGTTTAAAAATGAAGAATTTGCAAAGCTAAATCGGAGTCTTTGGGAGGAAAGTCAGTTAAGTAATACAGGGAAGATGAGCAAAGTTATTTTTGGAACAAAAGCATCTTTACCGCTTATTGAGCGTATTAAAGGTTTAGAAATTGATACGTGTGTCATAGTTGGAGCGCATGACTATAACACGGGTGTAGGAATGAGTTATAGAATAACGAGACAATTGAAAAATGGTAAACTTGTTATATTTGAAAATAGTGGACATTTCCCAGATATCGAGGAGATGGATAAAGTCTGTGAAACGATTATTGAGTTTTTGGAATAAAAGGGGGATATTAAGGTCGAACCGAATTAATAGAGTTGAATTGGCTATTGGGATATTAAATCATGTAATATGCTAATTGTTTACTTGTAATTGAGGAAGAATCAATTAGTGTATTTGGAAAATAAGTAAAAAAGATCTCGTAAGGTGGAGGTCTTTTTTACTTATTATTTAATATTTTGAACTTATATGAACTGAAGTAGAAGAGTATGATAAGCACTTTCAGGGAACGAGAATATAACCGAAAATAAAATATTACTAAACATATATAACTAATGAATACAATGTCTTTTTCGGTTATTATGTTGTAAATAATTTTATGATAAAATCTTTTACATAATGAAATAAAGGGGTAGTATTCTATGGGTTATTTCTCAAATGGTTTATTAGTTTTGTTTGTGCTAATCGTATGCAGTTGTATATTTTTTGGTTAATAATATAATGAGAGTCTTATATAAAAAGAAGTTATCTTAAGTGAGATAACTTCTTTTTATTTTATATTGAGAAGGAATTCTATCTTTCTTATTGAAGTTTGTTCTAGTTATTTTTACATCGATCAGATTTGTGTAAAAGGAATTTTATGAAATATAAACAAGCCAGAGAATAGGGAGTATTTACATGGAAAATAGTATACGCTACACAAGTGAACATCCTACAGATTTTAATGGATTATTATCCTTATACGAATCTTTAGGATGGAATTCTCTTAAATTAACGGTTAACGAGTTAGAACGAATGTGTAAGCAAAGTTGGTATGCAATTTATGTTTTTGATGATAAGAGGTTGGTAGGGATGGGGCGTGTCATATCAGATAGAGTCATAACAGGCATTATTTGTGGAGTTGGTGTATTGCCAAAATATCAGTCCATTGGTATTGGGAGAGAAATAGTGGAACGATTAATCCAACACTGTGAACAAAACAAGGTTATTCCACAACTTATGTGTGTAGAAAAATTGCAATCTTACTATGAATCTATAGGGTTTGAAGTATTCTCTATTGGGATGACAAAACATATTATAAGATAGAGGTGCTTTATCCCGCTATTTGCCGAGTAGTAAAAGCTCCACGGATTAAAGTTTCACTTTATATTTTCAGTTTACTCGTACATATTTTCAAACTTCAACATAAAGGAGAATGGCTGTATGGAGATTGCTAAAGGGATAGAAATGTTACAACTTGAATTTCAAGAATTTGTTATTCATCCAATTCTTTTATGGGATGATGAAATGGCAGTATTAATAGATACGGGTTTCCCAGGACAAATTGAAGATATACAAGTAGAGATGGAAAAGGTTGGGGTATCATTTGATAAGTTAAAATTCGTGATTTTGACGCATCAGGATATTGATCATATAGGTAGTCTTCCGGAATTGTTGCAGTGCTGTCGAAGTAATATTAAAGTTTATGCGCACGGACTAGATAAGCCATATATCGAGGGGGATTTACCTTTATTGAAGGATGGAAATATAGAGAACCGACCAAAAGGAAAAGTGAGTGACACTGTGATTGACGGGCAAGAACTTCCGTATTGCGGTGGAATACTAATTCTCCATACTCCAGGGCATACTCCGGGGCATATTAGTTTATATTTGAAACAAAGTAAAATTCTTGTCGCTGGAGACTCGATGTATAGTGTGAATGGAGTGTTAGGAGGAGTTCATGCCCCAACAACTTTAAATATTATGGAAGCACGGCAGTCTTTGAAGAAGTATTTAAATCTAGATATTGAATCTGTAGTTTGTTACCATGGGGGATTAAGTAAGGAGAATATAAATGTTCAACTTCAAAATTTGTAAAAGGTAAAGATAATAATTTTTTAATAATGGATGCTAAAGTGTAGTCTAATTGTTGGTATATAAATAAAACACTTAAATGATAAAAAAGCATGTTTGAAAAAATTCAAACATGCTCTTTTATTAAAGCAAATTAGTTTAATATGAATGACCTAATCCGTTCCAATAAAAAGAAACGATTTCTTGTGCTAATTCATCTATATTTGCAAGAATAGGATTGTGATTTTCATCTTTAAAATTCCCAATAGATAATAAAGATACGAAAGCATGAGCCGCAAATTTAGCGTTTCCTTTCGGAATTTCTCCGATGTGCATCGCATTATCGAGTGCTTTTTCTAGTACTTCATACATATTATCTTCAGCATTTTTTAATTGTTTCAATTGTTCTTCAGATAACGACAGTTTTGCATCTTTCATAAAATTTTTCATATCAATATCCATCGTTGCGTGTAAGTAAACTTTAGCGAAGTCTAATAATCTTTCTTCTAAAGTTTTGTTTGTAGAGAGTATTTGAGACATATTCTCACGTATACGTACCATCATTTCGATCATAGTAGCGGTAAATAAATCGGCTTTTGTTGAATAGTAATAGTAGACAGTTGCTTTCGTAACACCACAAACTTTTGCGACCTCATCCATAGAAACGACTTGATAATTTTGTGTAAGAAATAAGCGGGTTGCTACTTCTAAAATGGTTTCTTTTGTAGATTTTGTATTTTTATTTTGACGCGGCCTTCCGAGAGGACGTTGTTTTTGTTCCAAATACATTCGCTCCTGACATTTATGATTGAGATAATTATAACATAATTTTCAATCATTCTTGATTAATTAACCGACCAGTATATATAATTAATAATGGAGGAAAAAAGGAAGGTGGGTTTTTATGAAAAAGCACCCGTTACATATGTTAGGGAGGCTTGTAGCAGGGAGAAATACGCAGTGGATCACTTTATCGGTGTGGGTTCTTATTACATTATTACTTTCATTTACGTTACCACAAGTAAACAGTACGAAAGAACCGAATCCGAAAAATTTACCTGAAACAGCTATGTCACAGCAAGCGGAAGCGCTTATGAAAAAAGAGTTTCCGAATAATGCAGGGAATCCATTGTTAGTAGTATGGTATAGAGATGGTGGATTACAGTCACAGGATTATAAACTCATACAAGATGTTTATAAAGAGTTAAAATCTAGTCCTTTAAAAGAACAATCAACGTTACCACCATTTGATACAATCCCAGAGCAAGTATTATTAAAAAGTGCGTCAAAAGATGGTACATCATTTGTTACACCGGTATTTTTTAATAAATCTGCTGGTACGGATATATTAAAAGGAAATCTTGAAGAGTTTAGAAAAATAGTGAATAGTAAGGTGGATGAAGATCCATTTAAACAAAAAATAAGTGAATCTGGTTTACATGTTCGATTATCAGGACCTGTAGGTATTCAAACGGATGCAGTTAGTTTATTTAGTCAAGCAGATGTGAAATTGTTAGTGGCTACTGTACTACTAGTGTTAGTTTTGTTAATTTTACTGTATCGTTCACCAATTTTAGCGATTTTACCTATACTTGTTGTTGGCTTTGCATACGGTATTATTAGTCCTACACTCGGTTTTTTAGCTGATCACGGATGGATTAAAGTAGATGCCCAAGCGATATCAATTATGACAGTATTATTGTTTGGCGCTGGAACGGACTATTGTCTATTTTTAATTTCGAGATATAGAGAGTACTTGTTAGAAGAAGAAAGTAAATATAAAGCATTACAACTTGCGATTAAAGCTTCTGGCGGTGCAATTATAATGAGTGCATTAACTGTTGTACTTGGATTAGGAACATTACTACTTGCTCATTATGGAGCCTTTCATCGATTTGCAGTACCATTTAGTGTTGCTGTATTTATAATGGGAATCGCTGCTTTAACGATTTTACCAGCACTATTATTAATATTCGGTAGAATTGCATTTTTCCCGTTTATACCGAGAACAACTTCAATGAATGAGGAGTTTGCAAGAAAGAAAAAGAGGGCTGTAAAAGTTGAAAAATCAAAAGGCTCCTTTAGTAAAAAACTTGGAGATATTGTAGTACGAAGACCGTGGACAATAATTATGCTAACTGTATTTGTATTAGGCGGATTGGCTTCATTCGTACCACGTATTCAATACACATATGACTTATTAGAGTCGTTTCCAAAGGATATGCCTTCTCGTGAAGGGTTTACGTTAATTAGTGATCATTTCTCAGCTGGTGAACTAGCACCAGTAAAAGTTGTTGTTGATACGAAAGGCAAAGAGCTTCCTATTAAACAAGAACTAGAGAAATTTTCTTTCGTAAATACAGTGAAAGAGCCAAAAGAGGGAAAAGAAAATAAGCAAATACAAATGTATGAAGTTTCTTTAGCGGAAAATCCATACTCAATTGAAGCGTTAGATCAAATTCCTAAATTGAAAAGTAATGTAGAAAAAGTATTAAAAGATGCTGGGATTAGTAATGCTGAAGAGCAATTGTGGATTGGTGGAGAAACAGCTTCATTATATGATACAAAGCAAATTACGGAACGTGATGAATCAGTAATTATTCCAGTAATGATTAGCATTATCGCTTTACTATTACTTGTCTATTTACGATCGGTTGTTGCGACGATTTATTTAATTGTAACTGTTGTCCTATCATTCTTCTCAGCGTTAGGAGCAGGATGGATATTACTTCATTACGGTATGGGAGCGCCGGCCATTCAAGGTGCGATACCGTTGTACGCATTCGTATTTTTAGTTGCTTTAGGTGAAGATTATAATATCTTTATGGTTTCAGAAATATGGAAAAACAGAAAGACACAAAATCACTTGGATGCAGTAAAAAATGGTGTAATACAAACAGGTAGTGTTATTACATCGGCAGGTTTAATTTTAGCAGGAACTTTTGCTGTGTTAGGTACACTTCCAATTCAAGTATTAGTTCAATTTGGTATTGTAACTGCAATTGGCGTATTACTAGATACGTTTATCGTAAGACCGTTACTTGTACCCGCGATTACAGTAGTTTTAGGTCGATTTGCTTTTTGGCCAGGTAAACTTTCAAGAAAGAGTGAAGAAATACAAAAGGTGGATGCATAGTGAAAAAAGCCAAGGATATTTCCCTTGGCTTTTTTCAATGTAGTTAATTAATTTTTTGAAGTCAAATCATCAGCTGCAGCGTGATCAGCATCTTCAATTGTTGTTTCGGGCATTCCGTATAAGCCGTTCATTGCTTGTTCTTCAATAGTAAGGTTTGCAGTATTATTATTTTGAATAGATGTAGTATTTTCAGTAACATTTTCTTTTTTATTCATATTTTTTTCATTCATGTATGTATCCTCCAAATTTCATTTGATTTATCTATAGTATGTGGATGGATTTCCAGAAATATGTGAATTGATTCTTACATATGTTATATAATTAAATAAATAATTAGGGTCAAATGTATAAACTGTTAGGAGTGAACAATTATGGTGAAAGCAAGGGAATTAGCCTTCTAAAATAAAAAGAAAATTTTAGGAGGCTATTAGAATGAAGTTTCATGTAATTGATAGAGAAGATTGGAATAGAGAGCAGCATTTTGAGCATTATTTAAAGTTGAAATGTACATTTAGTATGACTGTGAATGTTGATATCACGATGTTATTAGGGGAAGTATATCAAAAGGGAATAAAATTTTATCCCGTTTTTATATATTTAATTTCTAGAGTAGTAAATAATCATAAAAAATTTCGAACATGTTTTAACGATGAAGGAGTTGTAGGCTATTGGGAGGAAATGATACCGAGTTATACAATCTTTCATAAAGATGATAAGTCTTTTTCAAGTATATGGACGGATTATTCAAGTGATTTCCGCACTTTTTATAATAATTATGAAGACGATATGAGATGCTATGCTAGTGTTCATGGTCTTTTCACGAAAGAAAATATTCCGCCTAATGTATTTCCGATTTCTAGCATACCTTGGACTAGTTTTACTGGATTTAATCTTAATATTAATAATGATGAAAATTTTCTATTGCCAATTATAACTTGTGGGAAATATTTTAACGATGGAAACAAGGTTATGCTACCAGTTTCATTACAAGTACATCATTCGGTTTGTGATGGATATGATGCGAGTCAATTTATAGAAGATTTACAGCAGTTAAGTAATACTTGCAACGAGTGGCTTAAGTAATATCTAATTTTTAATTATATAAAGTGAAACTTTAATCAGTGGGGTGTCAGCCCCCGCTGATTATTAGCCCGACCCCCACCTAACTTCTTTGCTTTCGCTGAATTTTGAGGTGGGGGTCCTACTGCCCGGCAAATAGCGGGATAAAATTGAAAATGAATAAAAGAAGAGAACATGTTTATATTACATGGTCTCTTTTTATTATTCATTAATATTAAGTAATCGTGGAAAATATAGGGTGATTTGTAGTTTAATAGTAAAGAGGGTGATTAGTGTTAATTTTCTTTGTTTTTTAAAAAAAAAGGATATAAATGTTTTAATAGGGGGTAATAAACATGCCCATCAACTTAAAAATCTTCACTACCCCCAAGTGTAAAAAAACGTTATTCTTTCTAAAAAAGCTAGACTAGAAAGGATGACGTTTTCTTATGAATCTCTCGATTC